>NZ_JBHWZO010000042.1:0-30475 GCF_042728455.1 Promicromonospora sp. NPDC060204 | reverse complement strand
CCCTCATCGCGCGCGGCGACCGCGTCTGCATCACCGGACGCGGCGAGGACGCCCTCAAGGCGGCCGATCGCGTCGCGGGCCACAAGGAACCCCACGATGCCGACCACCCAGGCGGTGGTGCTCGCGGCGTTCCTGGTGAGCCAGCCGTCGAGCCGCCGTAGCGGGCGCTCCACGAGCCGCGCGGCGAACAGGCGGGCCGCCGTGAGAACCAGCGCGGGTGCGATCATCACCAGGCAGTAGCCCAGGACCCACAACCCCGACACCGGCCAGCCCGGGCCCTGAGTGCCGATCAGGCCCAGTGCCGCGAGGTAGGGCAGCATCGACGCGACCTCCACCAGACCGGCCCCGACCGCGAGCCCGGCCAGCGCCGTCCAGCCGCCTGACTCGCTCCCGAGCGCGCGCTCGCGCCAGCGGCTCAGCCTGCCCGGGCGTGCCGCCGGGACGCCGGCGCCGGGCCTGGCGGCCGATGCCGCCGCCGCCTCGCCGGTTGCTGCGTCGCCGACCGCTGCCGCCCTGCCCGCCACTGCCTCGGCCGCCATCGCGTCGGCGGCCTTGCGCTCCTTGGAGGGCTCCAGCTTGAAGCTCCACGCGAACAGGCCGATGCCGACCAGGAGCTGCGCGATCAGGAACGGGCGCGCGCTGGACAGGGAGGACAGCGTGTCGCTCAGCGCTCCCGCTCCCAGGAGGATCGCCAGGCCGACCAGGGCGTAGAAACCCGCGATCGACCCGAGGTAGACGATCATCCGCCCCACGCGCACCCGGCCGGGCGCCATGAGCAGCCACACGGGGATGAGCAGGGTGCCGAAGCTCGTCGAGTCGATGAGCGCGAGCACGGCCAGCGCGCCGATCAGCGCGGCACCCGCGAGCTCGCCCGAGATGAGGTCCATGCCCGTCAGCCTGGTGCCTGCCGCGCACGAGCACATCCGCCGAACCGCCGAGACCCGATACATCCTTCGGATGACACGTCGCGCACCGCGTCGTGCTGAGATGGACGCATGTCCCGCCTGTCCGAGCTGATCGCACCCGTCGCCAAGGTGGTCATGGCCGAGGACCGGCGCGGCGACGTCATCACGGCGGCGAGCCTCTTCGCCCTCGCCCTCGCGCTCGACGCGCTCGGCCTGATCCGCACCTCGTGGAGCGGTCTGCCCGACGTGCCGTCCTGGTGGTTCGTCCTCCCGGCCGTCGTCGGCTGCACCGCGCTGATCTGGCGCCGGGTCCACCCGCTCGGCGCCCTCGGGGTCGCCACCGTCGCCTTCGTCGTTGACATCGTGCTCGGCGGCAGCGTCGGCCTCGTCGTGATCGTGTGGGAGGCCCTGTACGCCGTCCACCTGCACGGCACCCGGACGGCACGCCGGGTCAGCATCGTCGGTGTCACGCTCGCCGTCGTCGGCCTGATGACCGTCATCGCGATCGTCATCGGCGGGCTCCGGCCGACGGTCCTGATCGGGCTGCAGGCGGTCACGCTCCTCGTCATGCCCATGTGGTGGGGCACGAACGTGCGGCAGGGCCGCGAGCTCACCGCCGCCGCGCGCGAACGGGAACGGCTCGAACGTGAACGCGGCGCCGCGCTGCTCCACCTCGCCGAGTCGGCACGGCACGACGCCGTCCGCGCCGAGCGCGCGACCGTCGCCCGCGACCTGCACGACGTCGTCGCCTCGCACCTCTCCGCCATCGCCATCACCTCCGGCGGGGCGCTCGCGGGCGCCGCCGAGCCGGAGCGGGACCGGGCCGCGCTACGCAGCATCCGCGCGGAGAGCCTGGCCTCGCTGCAGGACATGCAGGCGATGATCCGGGTGCTGCGGACCGACACGGAGCCCGGCGGCGCGCGGCCGGACGGCGCGCGCAGCGCCGGGCCGGCCGGTGCCGGGTTGGCCGGTGCCGGGTCGGACGCTGCTGGGTCGGACGGTGCCGGGCAGAGCCCCGCCGGGCCGACCCCCGGCGAGAACGGGAGCACGGACGACGCGGGCGGCACGGGGTACCGCGCCGACCTCGTGGCGGCGTCGCGCGCCGCCCAGCTCGCCCCGGTGATCGAGCAGGCGCGGCTCGCCGGCCTGGACCTGGCCGTGTCCGACCCGGACGGCGTCCTGACAGGCGCGACGCCCCTGCCCGCCGCGGTGGACCACGCGGTGTACCGGGTGGTCCGGGAGGCGCTGACGAACGTCCACAAGCACGGCGGCGCACGAGCCGACCTGAGCTTCGCCGCCGGCGGACCGCTCGAGATCGAGGTGCACGACGTCGGCGCGGCGCACGCCCGGGCGGCCCGTCCCCGGGCGGACGTCGGCGAGGGCACCGGGATCGGGCTGGTCTCGATGCGCGAGCGCGTCGAGTCCCTCGGCGGATCGTTCTGGGCGGGGCCGGGGGACGCCGGGGCGCCGTCGGCTCACCATCGGTCCGAGCCGACGCCGGCGGGGTGGCTGGTCCGCGCCGTCCTGCCCCTGCCCGACCGGGCCGGCATCCGCACCAGGGCAGGCACGGGCACCGGGGCGGGCGCGGGCACGGGCGCGGTCTCCCCGCAGCGCCCGGCGCCGGGCGTCACGGCATGATCCGCGTCCTGCTCGCCGACGACCACGCGGCGATCCGCGCGGGTCTGCGCATGCTGCTCGCCACGGCCGGCGACATCGAGGTGGTCGGCGAGGCGGGCGACGGCGCGGCCGCGGTCACCAACGCCCGCGCGCTGCGCCCCGACGTGGTGCTGATGGACGTCCGCATGCCCGGCACCGACGGCGTGACCGCCACCCGGCAGATCGTGGAGGAGGGGCTGTCGGAGGTCCTGGTGCTCACGACCTTCGACCTCGACGAGTACGTGTTCGGCGCGCTGCGCGCCGGGGCGGTCGGCTTCCTCCTGAAGACCGCGGAGGCGTCCGCCCTGGTGGACGCGGTCCGGCACGTCGCGGCCGGCGACGGCGTCGTGGCGCCGGAAGTGACCCGGCGGCTCATCGCGGAGCTGTCCGCGCCGGCCCGCAACGACGTCGGCCACCGGGGCGGGTCCGGGCCGGCGGCCCTGCCCGCCGACCTGACGCCGCGCGAGCGCGACGTGCTGGTGGGGCTGGGCTCCGGCCTGTCGAACGCCGAGCTCGCCGCCGAGCTGACCATCAGCGAGGCCACCGCCAAGACCCACGTGTCGCGCGTGCTCGCCAAGCTCGGCGTGACGTCCCGGGTCCAGGCGGCGATCGCCGCCCGCGACGCGGGCCTGGCCTGACCCGCCTCTCCGTTGAGTGCTGGGTATTTGTTGCGCCAGACCTCTCAGCCCGACAAATACCCAGCACTCAACGCCTTCGAGTCAGGTGCGCCGCACCACCGTGCGGCTCAGCGTCCCCGTGAGCAGGGAGTACACGGCGGAACCGATGATGATCCACACGACCGCGGCGAGGACTGCCGGCACGAGGTCGGCCCGGCCGGCGAACGGCACCATCGCGAGGATCACCGTGGCGAGCGCGACCACCCAGCCGAAGAACGCTCGCGGGCGTGGTGTGCTCAGGACCAGCAGGTAGAGCACGATCGCGGCCAGGAGCGCGAAGAGCGCTCCCGCCACGACCCAGGCCATGGTGTCCGAGCCGGTGGCGAGCAGGTCGGCCTGCGGCTGGATCTCGAGGTTCAGCACCTCCTCGAGGATGAAGCTCGCGGCGAGCCCGATGAGGGCGGCCACCAGCATCGTGGCCAGGGCGCCGGCCCAGTAGCGGCCGACCTCCAGGCCGAGCCGCGGGTTCTCGGTGCCCGTCGTGACCGGCTGCACCCGCGCGTCGGCGGGCGGCTGCCCCACCGGCTGGGTCGGTGTGCCGGGTACCTGGGACTGCGGCGGATAGGCCGGCGGCGGCTGCTCGCCGTAGTCGGGGTCGTAGGGGCGGTTCGGGTCGCTCATCGCGTTACCTCCCGGTTTGTGAGCCCTAGGTCCACTAGATCACGGAACCGCCGAGGTCGCACGGGACATGTCAGACGCTCAGGTCACCCGGGGGACCTGAGCGTCCGACACGCGCGGGGGAGTGCCTCGGGTCAGAGCGCGCCCTGAAGGTCCAGCACCAGGTTCTTGACGGCCGCCGCCGGCACCTGGCCGGCGTCGGCCTCCACCCACTGCGACACGGCCTCGGGGATCCGCGTGTCCGAGCACAGGACGAGCGGGGTGTCCTCGGCCGAGTCGGGCAGCCGGCCGTGCGAGCCGCGCACGTACGAGGCGTCCAGCGGCGTGGTGCCCATCGCGTACCGCAGGCCGAGCTTCTTGCGCACGAGGTTCAGCCCGGCCTTGGCCTTGGCGAGCGGGTCGGCCGGGTTGAAGAACAGCTCGGCGGGGTCGTAGCCGGGCTTGCGGTGGATGTCGACGCCGCGCGCGTACTCGGGTGCGCGGTCGTCGTCGAGCCAGAAGTAGTAGGTGAACCAGGCGCCGGGCTCGGCCACGACCACCAGCTCGCCCGCCCGCTCGTGGTCCAGGCCGTACTTGGCCTGCGCCTCGCGGTCGAGCACCTCGTCGACGCCGGGCACCTCGCGCAGCAGGGCCGTGACCCGGGCCAGGTCGGCGGCGTCGTCCACGTAGACGTGCGCCACCTGGTGGTCCGCGACGGCGAACGCGCGCGACGTCCACGGGTCGAGCTGTTCCCGGCCGTCCTGCACGTAGACCTCCAGGAGGCCCTCGCGGCGCAGCACCCGGTTGATGTCGACGGGCCGGTTCACCGGCGAGATGCCGTACTCCGACACGGCGACGACGGTGACGCCCGCCGCCTCGGCGTCGTCCAGCAGAGGCGCGAGCGCGGCGTCCAGCTCGGCCGCGGCGCGGTCCGCCTCGGGCGAGCGCGGGCCGAACCGCTGCAGGTCGTAGTCGAGGTGCGGCAGGTACGCGGTCGTCAGGTGCGACGTCCGGGTGCGCAGGAGGTGCCGGGTCACGTCGACGATCCACTGCGTCGAGGCGATCGACGCCGTGGGGCCCCAGTACTGGAACAGCGGGAAGTCGCCGAACCGGCCCACCAGCTCGTCGTGCAGCGCCGCGGGCCGCACGTACCCGTCGGCGGACTTGCGGCCGTCGGCGTGGTAGATCGGGCGCGGGGTGACCGTGACGTCCGTGGACATGCCCATCGCGTACCACCAGCACACGTTGTCGGCCTGGTAGCTCGGGTCGTGCCGGCGGGCGGCCTCCCACACGTTCTCGCCGGTCACCAGCTTGTTGTGCTGCCGCCACAGGTACACGTCGCCCAGCTCGCGGAAGTACCAGCCGTTGCCGACGATCCCGTGCTGCGCCGGCATCAGCCCCGTGAGCATCGTCGACTGCACGCTGCAGGTCACCGCGGGCAGCACGGTCGCCAGCTCGGACTGCCAGCCGGACGTCGCGAGCCGGCTCAGCCGCGGCATGTGCGCCAGGGCGCGGGCGGTCAGCCCGACGACGTCGAGCAGCAGGACGGGCTTCATGCGTCCACTCCTTCTGTAGCGGGGGCCGTGGTGGCAGCGGTAGCGGCGGCAGCGCGAGCGGCAGCGACCGGCGCCGCGAGCAGGTGCTTCCCGGCCCAGCGCAGCTCGGCGGCGATCCCGGCGACGAGCTCGTCCGCGCCGCCGGGCAGGGTGTCGGGCGGGAGCACCGACCAGGTGTACGTCTCGACGTCGAGGTGCGCCTCGGCGCCGTGCGGCGCCTCGCGCACTGCCGCGACGGCCTGGCGCAGCACGTCGGTGGTCGCGACCAGCGGCGCCGCGGGCTCGTGGTGCAGCGGCACGTGGAAGTGCACGCGCCACGGCCCGTCGCCCGGCAGGCCGGGCCGCCGCTGCTCGTTCCCGAGCGCCACGGGCAGGTCGTCGGACGCCAGCACGTCGCCCGACGGCGTCAGCTCGCGCACCTGGTGCAGGTAGCGCTGCTCCACGAACCGTCCGACGGCGTCCCGCGCGCCGGGCGCGGACGGGTCGGCGACCTCCAGCGCGGCCGAGGCCTGCACCTTGACCACGCGCAGGCCGGCGTCCGTGATCCGGCGGACGGCGCCGGCCGGGTCCGCGAACGAGACGGCCAGGTGGCAGGTGTCGAGGCAGACGCCGACGTGCTCGGGGTCGATCCGCCGGTCGGCCGGGTACTCGGGGCCGGTGCGCGGGGCGAGCCACGCGACGACGTCCTCCACCGTGTCGAGCACGCAGCCCGGCTCCGGCTCGACCGCGACCCGCACGGTGCGGCCGGTGCGGCGGGCCAGGTCGCGCAGCTCCGCGGACAGGGTGGCGAAGGCGCGGGTCGCCTCGTCGTCGTCGGCCCGCGTCCAGGGGGCGCGCCAGGCCAGCGGCAGGGTCGAGATCGACCCGTCGACGCCGTCGGGCAGCAGGTCGGCGAGCACCCGGGCGCACGCGAGCACGTAGTCCAGCCGGGCCCGCTCGGCCCAGGTGGGCGAGTACACCGCGAGCTTGACCACCTCGCGGTGGAACCCGCCGTAGGGGAAGGCGTTGAGGGTGTGCACCTGGAGCCGGTGCTCGGCGAGCGCCGCGCGTAGGCGGTCGCGGTCCGCCGGGGAGGTGTCCAGGCGGTGCGCGAGCTCGGCGGGCAGCCACAGGCCGACGCCGAGCGTGTCGAGGCCGGCGGCCTCGCGCACGGGTCCGGCGTACCGGGCGAGCTGGTCGAGCACGCCGTCGAGGTCCTCGGCGGGGTGCACGTTGGTGCAGTAGGAGAGCAGCATCTGGGTCATCCCTTGTCCGGTCCGCTCAGGCCCGCGCGCCGCGCAGCACGGACGAACCCTCGAACTCGACGCCGGGCGTCGGCGGCTCGCCAGCGCTGAACCCCGGGACGGGGTCGAGCACGAGGTTGCCCGACTGCCCGTAGAAGGCGACCGGGTTGCGCCACAGCACCTGGTCGACGTCGTCCTCCGAGAAGCCGGCGGCCAGCATCGCCTCGGCGGTCCGGACGGTCTTGAGCGGGTCGGAGCGACCCCAGTCCGCGGCGGAGTTCACGATCATCCGCTCGGTGCCGTACTCCTGGAGCAGCGCGACCATGCGGTGCTCGTCCATCTTCGTGTCGGGGTAGATCGAGAACCCGGCCCACGCGCCGGCGTCGCGCACGAGGGCCACGTTGGTCTCGTTGAGGTGGTCCACCAGCACCCGCTCCGGCGCCAGCCCGGACTCTCGGACGACGTCGAGCGTGCGGTGCGTGCCGGCGAGCTTGTCGCGGTGCGGCGTGTGCACCAGGACGGGCAGCCCGGCGTCCTCGGCCATCTGGAGCTGGGCGGCGAACACCTCGTCCTCCTCGGGCGTCATCGAGTCGTACCCCACCTCGCCCACGGCCACGACGCCGTCCTTGAGCAGGTAGCGGGGCACCTCGGCGAGCACCTCGCGGCAGCGCGGGTCGTTCGCCTCCTTGGGGTTGAGCGCGATCGTCGCGTGGTGCCGGACGCCGAACTGGGCCGCCCGGAACCGCTCCCAGCCCAGCAGGGAGTCGAAGTAGTCGGTGAACGAGCCCACGCTGGTGCGCGGCTGCCCCAGCCAGAACGCCGGCTCGACGACGACGCGCACGCCTGCGGCGTACAGCGCCTCGTAGTCGTCGGTGGTGCGGCTCGTCATGTGGATGTGCGGGTCGAGGATGCGCAACGTCACTCCTTCGTGGTGCTGGGCCGGCCTGTCGCGGGCCGGTCGTTCGTGAGCCGGTCGAGGTCGTCGGGCACGGACCGGCCGGCCGCCCGGCGTTCCGCCGCGAAGTCGCGGGCCATGCGGGCCAGCTCGTCGTCGGCCCGCCGGTCCAGGCCGCTCGCCGCCTCCAGGCTCACGCCCTGGAAGACGAGCTTCAGGATCGCGTGCCGCCAGGTGTGCTGGTCCAGGTACCGCGCCCCGAAGGGGCCGACGGCGGCCGCGACCAGGCTGGGGTCGTTCGTCCGCAGGGCGTCGGCGGCCAGGTCGAGGCCCGCGGTCACGGGCACGGCGGGGTCGCCTGCCGGGCCGAGGTCGCCCCGTTCCGTCAGCGCGTCGAGCCCGCGCAGCACGCCGCGCCGCTCGGCGCCGTCGCCCTGCCGGTACAGGAGCACCAGGCGGTCCGCGTAGTCCCGGTCCGCGTCCACGCCCACCGCCGTGGCCCCGCCCATGCCCATGCCGACGGCGTCCGCCAGCCCGACGACTAGCGCGGCGCGCGCGGCGTCGTCCACCGTCCCGTGCACGACGCCGCCCGGGTCGGTGTCCGGACGCAGCGGCGCGCGCCCCACCTTCCGGGCCGCGAACGCGAACGCGCGGGTCACGCTGTCGGGATCGCGTGCGACCCCGGCGAGCGCCTCGTCGAGCCAGGTGGCGCCAGGCGTGCCCGCGGGTATGCATGTGGTGACGGTCATGACAGAACCCCTTCGCTGCTGGTCGAGCCGGTATGGGTCGAGTCGGTGTGGTTCTGGCCGGTGTGGTTCTGGTCGGCGTGGAGGCGGGAGCGGATGCCGCTGACGTCCGCCCACGCCCGCATCAGGGCGGCCCGGCTGTCGCGGGCGAGCCGGGGCGCGTCGTGGGAGTGCCGGGGCAGCTCGACGGCGGCGACCCCCGTGTAGCCGATGTCGGCGAGTGTCGCGAGCACGAGCGGCAGGTCCAGGTCGCCCTCGCCGAACGGGCGGTGCTCGTGGTGCGTGCGCGGCATGTCGTCGAGCTGCACGTTGCTCAGGTACGGCGCGGCGGCCCGCAGCGCGCCCTCCACGCCGTCCGGCTCGACCACCAGGCAGTGCCCGACGTCGACGGTGATCCCCAGCTCGGGCGGCGTCCCCAGGTCGGCCAGGAGCCGCAGCGCGTCGCCGACCGTCTCCACGAGCATCCCGGGCTCGGGCTCGAGCGAGAGCCGCACGCCGCGCTCGCCGGCGTACTCCACCAGGGCGCCGACGCGCTCGCGGAGGCGGGCCCAGCCGTCGGCGGCGCTCGCGTCGTCCGGCAGGATGCCGGAGAAGAACGAGACGCACCGGGCGTCGAGGTCCGCCGCGATCTCGACCGCGCGCTCCAGGTAGCGCATCCGCAGGGCGGCGTCCCGGTCCACGAGCGTGGGCCGGTGCTTGTGCAGCGGGTCGAGCAGGTACCGGGTGCCGGTCTCGACGACCGCCGCGGCCCCGGTGCCCCCGCGCATCCGCCGCAGGTGGGCGCGCAGGGTCCGGACGTCGTCGCCGGCCAGCGGCGCGAACGGGTCGAGGTGCGGGAAGCCGAGCGTGACCGCGACGGCGTCGTAGCCCACGTCGTCGAGCACGTCGAGGGTCACCCGCAGCGGATGGTCGCCGAAGCCGTTCGTGCCGTAGCCCAGCAGGAACGGGGGCCTCACGTGATGCTCACCCCGGCGCGGCCCCGTGCTCGGCCCAGCAGGCGCAGCCCCTGCCCGACGGCGGCGACGCCGGCCAGCAGCGCAGCCGTGCCCAGGCTCCCCGAGCGGGCCGCCCAGGCGGCCTGCAGCGGGACCATCGCCTGGATCCCGGCCCGGGTGGCGGTCCGCGCGTTGGCGGCCGTGGGCCGCGTGGCCGCGCGCACCTGCCCGGGCAGGGCGGCCGCGGCGTAGGCGGTCGCGGCGGCGACGGTGGTCCAGCGGGCGGCCGGCCGCGCTGCAGTGGCGGCGGCCGGGACCGCGGCGACGACGACGGCGCCCGCGACCGTCCCGGCGGCGACAGCCCCGGCGACCTGCGGCGTCGTGCCGTGCACCTCGCCGCGGGAGAGCACGGTGACGCCCAGCGTGTGCGCGGTCAGCCCCGCGGCGGCCGGGAGTGCCGACCGCAGGCGCCCGGACGTGGCGCCGAGCAGCACATCGAGCCCGCGGCACGCCGCCATGACGAACGGCCCGGCCGGGCGGTCCTTGGCGACCAGGTCGTAGGTCCAGACGCAGGCGGCCAGGGGCAGGGCGACGCCGAGCGCGCGCCGTCCGCCCGCGAGGCCCGCGGCGGCCACGCCGCCCGCGGTGAGCGCCCCACCGATCGCGAGCGCGGCCCGCGGCGACACCCGGCCGGAGGGGATGGGTCGCTCGGGCCGCTCGACGGCGTCGACGTGCCGGTCGGCGTAGTCGTTCAGCGCCATGCCGCCCAGGTACAAGCAGGCGGAGGCGACGGGCAGCAGGAGGTGCCGGGCGCGCAGCGGCGTCGGCGCGCCGCCTGCGGTACCTGTAGCGCTACCGGTCGAGGTGCCCGCGCGTGCGGCCGCCAGCCCGGCCAGCGTGTCGCCCACGACGCTCAGGGCGGCGGGGGCCCGGACCAGCTCGGCGACGTCGGCGAGGCCGGGCGGCCGTGCCGTCAGCCGGGGGCGAGCCGGCAGCCGAGGGCTCATCGTCCGGCCCGGGCCGAGGCGTCGCGCACCCAGTCCTCGACGATGCGGGCCTGGTCGGCGGCGTCGTGCACGTCGGAGCCCCACGGGTCCTTGAAGAAGAAGCCGAGCTCCGGCACGGGCCCGCTGATCCCGGCGGCGTGTGCTAGCGCGAGCAGCCGGGCCAGGTCGAGCACGAGCGGGGCGGCGAGCATCGAGTCGTGCGCGCTCCACGTGGTCTGCAGCGTGAGCCGCGACCCGAGGAAGCCCTCGACGTGCACGTGGTCCCAGGCGACCTTGGTGTCGCCCAGGTCGGGCACGTTGTCGATGTGCAGGGGAATGGTGTCGCTGCCGGTCAGCGCCGTCAGCCCACGGTTCTTGCTGGCGAGCTTGCTGCGCACGGCGTCGGGGTCGGCGAGGGTGGCGCCGTCGCCGCCGCCCAGCAGGTTGGTGCCGGCCCACGAGAGCACCTTCAGCCCGCGGGCGGCGAACGCGGGCGCCAGCACGGTGCGCAGCCACGTCTGCCCGGTCTTGCCGTCCTGCCCGGCCACGGGGATGCCGCGCTCCCGGGCGAGCCGGGTCAGCGCGGGCAGGCCCATGCCCGCCGACGGCGTGAAGGCGGCGTACGCGGCTCCGGCAAGGATCGCCGCGTACGCCGAGACGGAGGACGCGGGCAGCACCGCGCGCGCCGGGTCGGCCAGGGCCGTGAGCAGGGCGTCGACGTCGTCGTGCTCGGGTACCGGCTGGACGGGCGGCTCGGTCGAGGACAGGTCGATCACGACGACCCGCGCCAGATCGTGCCGCTCCTGGAACGACGTGATGTCGGCGGCGAGCCGCTCGGCGACCGCCTGCTGGGAGAGGCCCGCGCCGTCGGCGGTGCCGGTGCCGGTGCCGGTGCCGGTGCCCGTGCCACTGCCCGTGCCCGTGCTCGTGCCACTGCCCGGGTGCGCCGCGTGCGGGTCGTACCCGGGGCGCACCTCGGCGTCCGCCCGCTCCAGCGCGTCGTGCGTGGCGGCGAACAGCCGCGGACCGATCATGCCGGTCTCGACGAGGCACTCCGCGCGCTTGGTCATGGTGACCGAGGAGATGTCGTGCCCGCCGACCACCAGGTCGGCGAACGCGGGGAGACCCGCCGAGGCGAAGGGCTCCCGCGCGGTGACGCAGCCCGTCGGCGGGGCCTGCCCCTCGGCGATGGCCGCGAGGCCCACAGTGGCCGTACTGGCCACGGAGCCGCGGGCCCCGACGAACCAGATACCGGTCCGTTCGGAGGCATTGTGGCGTGCAGAGGCGTGGTGCATCATCGCTCCCCAGTCCGACGGCGTCGTCGCGAGCACGCTAGTCCCACTTATGGCGATTAGCAAACAAAAGTTCAGAGTTGTTCGCGATAAGCGAGATTCCCGACATCGGCAGATCCTCTGCCCGCCTCGTCTGCAGCCTCCTCCCCGGCCTCGTCCCCGGCCTCGTCCTCGGCTTCCTCCCCGGCCCAGTCAGCCGAGCCGCTCCAGGACGCGCCGGGCCGCGTGGACCCCGCACAGCCCGTGAACCCCGGGACCAGGCGGCGTCGAGGACGAGCAGAGCCAGACGCCGTCCACCCCGGTCGCGTAGGGGTCCCGCAGCCGGGCCGGTCCCAGCACCAGCCGGGGGAGCGTGAGCGCCCCGCCGAGGATGTCGCCGCCGACGAGCGCGCCGTCGTGCCGCGCCATGTGCGCGGCCGGCACGCACCGGGAGGCCACGACCACGTCGCGGAACCCGGGCGCGAACCGCTCGATCTGGCTCGTCACGTCACGGGTCACGTCTCGTCCGGAGCCGAGCGGCACGTGCGCGTACGCCCAGAGGGGCCGGAGCCCGTCGTGCGCCCGCCCCGGATCGACCACCGTCGGGTCGGACACCAGGCACACCGGTCGCCCGGCGTGCCGCCCCGCCGCGACGTCCGCCTCCGCCCGGGCGATGTCGGCCAGCGTGCCGGACAGGTGCACGGTCCCCGCCCGGGCCACCTCCGGCACCGCCCAGGGGACCGGGCCCGAGAGCGCGAAGTCGACCTTGGCCGCCGCACCCCGCCGGGCGGGTGCGGCGAGCCGCCGTCGCACGGCGCGCGGCATGCGGTCGCCGAACACGGCCGCGGGCACCTCGGGGGCGGTGTCGAAGAGATAGGCCCGCGCGGGCGGCAGGTCGGCTCGGGTGGTGACGCGGTGGCCCGTGACGATCTCGACACCCAGCGCCGCGAGCGCCGTCAGGAGCGCGTCGACGACGGCGCGGGAGCCCCCTCGCGGGACCGGCCATCCGCCGCGGCCGTGCGCCAGCGCGGCGAGCAGCAGTGCGACCGACGACGCGGGTATCGAGGGCAGCGGGGTGATCGCGTGGGTGGCGACCCCCGCGAGGAGGGCGGGCGCGACGTCGCCGCGGAAGCCCAGCACGCGCTCCGTACCCGGCCGGAGCAGCGTGCCCGCCGCCGCGGCACGGGCACCCAGGCCGGCGAGCAGCGCGAGGTCGCCGGCGCCGACCTCCCTGCGCGCCACCACTGATCGGGCCACTGATCGGGCCACCGCCTCGGGGAGCCGAGTGAGGTCCCCCAGCGCGAGCTCGGCCAGCCGGCCGGCCCGGGCGGACAACCGACCGACCGTGCGGCGCCAGACGGGACCGTCCGCCCCGAGGGCGTCTACCGTGCGGTCGAGCGACCGGTACGCGATCCCGGCCCGCCCGCCGGGCAGCGGCTGCGCGTAGGAGATCTCCGGGGTCAGCAGCTCGATGTCGAGCTCACGCAGGAACGGCGACGCCCACGCCATGGGATGCACCGCCGAGCAGATGTCGTGGACGATCCCGGGCGCGAGGCCGAGGTCGAGCGTCCGTGACCCGCCGCCGGGTGTGTCCTGCTCCTCCAGCACGGTCACGGTCATCCCCGCGCGGGCGAGCACGAGGGCCGCGGCCAGGCCGTTCGGTCCGGCGCCCACGACGACGGCGTCGGTCACCCGGCGACCCCCGCAGCCTGCGCCGGGGCCGCTGCGGCCCGCCGGTCCGTCCGTCTCCGGCCGCCGGCCGGCAGCACCCCCGGCAGCAGCACCGCCGGGAGGCCCGTGGCCAGGACCACCGCCCACACCGTCAGGATCCAGGCGGAGTAGTCGATGCCGAGGAAGGCCCAGATGCTCGTGTGCATGATGGTCACCGCGGCGGCGAACGGGACGCGGGCGGGCGGCCAGGCGAGCCAGAGCGGCGCCGTGAGCTCGAGCGCCAGGGCACCCCCCGCCAGGAGGTTCGGCAGCACCGGTGTGTCGGCGACGAGGTGGGTCAGGCCCGGTCCCAGTGGCGAGGCCGCCTGCCGCAGGATCCAGGCCATCGAGTCGCCGAGCACCCAGTCCATGCCTCCGTGCACCACCTTCTGTGCCCCGGTGAGGAAGTAGACACAGCCCAGCACGCCGAGCGCGGCCCGTGGCGGCCAGCCCCAGGCCGGGCGGTGGTCGTCGAGAGCAGAGGGGGCGGGGACCTGCGCGAACAGGAGGGGGAACGCGACCGTGAGCGCCAGGAGGTCGTTGTGCGTGAATTTTCCCGACGCACCCCAGAGCCCCGCCAGCACGAGCAGCGCCGACCATGCGAGGACGAATCCTGTGCGGGGCGCGCGAGAGGACAGCACGAGCGCGACCCCCGCCAGCCCTGCGATCTGCAGTGCCGTCAGCACCGGCCCGGGGACGGGCCCGGGCAACCAGCCGAGCAGCCACAGATGCTCGGTGAGCTCCGGAGGGCGCTGGGCGATCAACGTCCAGTCGCGGGTGGCCAGCCGCAGACCGAACAGCAGGGCCAGCAGCGTGCACAGGGCGCCCAGCCGGTCCGCCGGGCCGGGCGCGACGAGCGCGGCGTCCAGTCGCCCCGGCAGCGCGGACAGCTTCCGGAACAGTGCCCTCATCCCGCCCACCCCGCGGCCGGGTCGCTCTCCCAGACGAGGTCCCGCGCGGTCTCGGTCCACGTGAGCGTCACGGGATCGACCACCTGCCGCACGCGTTCGGTACGCACCCCCCGGACGTCCGCCGGGTCGACGCCGCCCTGTTCCAGCCACAGGGTGAGCATGGTGTCGCGCGCGGCAGGAGCCGCCCCGGCGAGGCGCGGCAGGAACCGCTGGGTGGGCCCCAGCACCGGGTCGGACCCCCGGCCGACCACGGCTCGGGAGCCGTCCTGGAGGGTGGCGACGAGCTGGGTCGAGGTGGTGGTGTCGGTCCGCGCGGCACTGAACAGCTTGTATGCGGACAGCGGCCAGAAGTCGATCTGCGCCGCCCCGGCGGCGAGCAGCACGCCGAGCGTGCCATAGCTGACAAGACGCGCGAGCCGCATCGGTCCTCCTCGGTCAGGTCTCACGGATCAGAACAGGGCTGGATCAGGAGCTGGGCTGGATCTGGAGCAGGGCTGGATCTGGAGCAGGGCTGGATCAGGGACGACGTCGCGGCGGGCCGGCCTGTGCGCGGGTCACCGTCCAGGCCGCGGCCACGGCGAGCACGGGGATGCCCACCGCGAGCGCGCCCAGCGACAGCCACGGGACGTCGACCGGGTACGAGGACAGCAGGGTCCACCCGACCCCGATCGCGACCCCCGCCAGCAGGCCCAGCGCCGAACCGATCACCGCGATGGTGGCTGCCTGGGCGGCCACCACCTTGCGCCGGGCTGACGGAGTGGCCCCTACCGCGGCGAGCGTCGCCAGGTCCGGCCGCGCCTCCACGGCGGACAGGGCGACCGCCGACCACGTCCCGGCGAGTGCCAGGACCCCGGCGGCGAGCGCGAGAGCGAGGCCGATGACGGACCTGGACTGGAAGCTCCACGGGGCGGTGAGCGCCGACACCAGGCCCGGGGCGGCGAATGCTGAGTCTCCGTACTCTCCCGGCTCGACGAGCACCTGGACGCTCTGCTCGGTGTCGAAGCCGACGAGCTCGGCCTCGGCGCGGCTCTGCAGGAGCGCGACCTGACGGTCGGTCGGCACCGTGGGGTTCGAGGCCAGATAGCCGCCCACCGCGGGCTCGGCGTCCAGCTCGTCGAGCAGCGACTCGGGCAGGATCGGCAGGTTCGGGATGTGCTGCCCGTCCGTGCCGACGGGCGCCGCCGGCAGCGTCGCGTGCTCCATCACCGGGTCGCCCGTGCCCTCCAGACGTACCAGGGTCACCTCCGCCGTGCCGTCCTCGTGGACGTACGACGGCGGCAGCGGCAGGCGGCCGTCGGTGAGGGCCCCGACGACGTCGCCGAGGAGCTCGTCGGGTATCCCGAGCGCGCTCAGCAGCGCGAGGTCGGATCCGTCCGCGACGACGGCGCCGCCCCAGTCGCTGGCGGCGCGGATCGCCGGCGCCCAGGGCCCGCTCATCCGCTCGGCCTGCGACACGCTGAGCTCCAGGGCGCTCCGCCTGGTCCCGTCCTCGGGCGAGCCGACGGCTACCGGGAGGACCATGAGCGGCCCCGCGTCGGGGAGCACGTCCTCGACCAGGGCGCTCACGCGGGCGGAGTCGTCCTCCGCGAAGACCTGCCAGGTGTTCGGCCCGCGCGTGAGCGCCACCGTGCCCGTGGCCGCCCACGGCCGGTACTCCATCGTCTCCGGCTGGATCGCGGTCTGCTCGGCCTCGAAAAAGGTCAGTGTCGCGCTCGCCCCGGCCACGGCGACCAGCACGGCGGCGATCGCAGGCACGGTGCGGGCACGGTGGCGGGCGGCGTCCCGCAGTGCGTAGCGCCCGGCCCACGGCATGCGGTGCGCCGCCCGGCCGATCAGTGCGACGATGCCGCCGCAGGCCAGGACCAGGCCGAGGTCTGCGACCACGATGCCGGCCGACAGCCCGACGACCCAGCGCTGGGAGCCCGCCACGACCGCCAGGGTGACGCCGCCCACGGCGGCGATCGCGCCCACGGCCGTGGGCCAGCGTGCGGGCGCGGCCCCTGGCCGCCGGCCCGACAGCACCGCGGCGACGTCGGCGCGTGCGGCCCGGCGGGCGGGCAGCCACGCGGCGGCGACGGCGAGCAGCACGCCGACCACGAGCACGACGGCGAGCGCCACTCCCGGCAGCCGCAGAGCGGGGATGCGGTCGGGAAGCAGTCCGGCCAGGAGCGCGGCTCCCGCGATCCCGAGCCCCACGCCCACCACGGAACCGACTGCCCCGGTCAGCAGGCCGCGGGCGAGCAGGACGTCGCGCAGCGCGGAGGCGGGAGCGCCGTTGACCGCGAGCAGGGCCAGCGAGCGGGTGTCCCGTCGTGCCCCGACCGCGAACGCAGGACCGATGAGCCAGATGGCCTCGAGGAGCCCGACCACGACCAGCGCCGCGATCACGGAGACCGACTCCCAGCTGAAGTATCGGTACCAGGGCTGCACGGTGGGCTGCGGGGGAGGGTCCAGGAGCACGTCCCTGCTGGTCACGAAGGCCCCGGCGGAGTTCATCTTCTGGACGTCGGACCAGGTGACCGGCGCGTCGCCGGTCACGTACCACAACGGGTAGTCGAAGTTCGCCGCGACGACCTCGTCGGGCGGGTCCAGCGGACCCGACGACGGCAGGAGGACCGGCGAGATCATGTCGACGTATCGCGAGGTGACACCGCTGATCGTCGCGGTGACCGTGCTGCCGTCGCTGGTCGTGACCTCGACGGTGTCGCCGAGGTCGAAGCCCAGGTCGCGGTGCTCCTCGGTGACGGCGACCTCGCCGTCGCGGGGAAGACGGCCCTCCAGGACCGTGAAGCGGGCCGCGACGTCGGCGTCGGTGAAGTCGGTCTGCAGGGCGACGGACATGGCGGCGTCGGTGCCGGCGCTCAGGCGGACCTCGTCGTTGAGCGCCCGTACGAGCTCGTCGCCGGCCGGCAGGATGCCTTCGAGGTCCTGCTCGAGGCTCGGGTACGGTACCGCGTCCAGCTCGCCCTCGTAGTACGGGTTCCAACCCACGGGATTCCAGAACCAGAAACCGATGTCCCGCTGCTCGTACTGGTCGATCGGCCCGCCGATGCCCTCGATCTTCGCCTGCAGACCCGGCCCGAGCTCGGTCTGCACCTGCTCCGGCCCGTAGGGCTTGTTCGACTCCAGCGTGGTCAGCACGAAAGTTCCGGCCGCCACGGGGAGCGCCACCATCACCGCGATCAGCGCCGCGCGTCCCCGGTACTGCCTGACGTCGCGCAGCGCGAGCCGCAGCGCGAGCCGCCGGTGGCCGCTCACGCGTCGGCTCCCCGCAGCTCGCCGGGGCTGCTGAGATCGACGTCGTCGGAGTCTGACCCGTCCAGCAGCCCGTCGCGCAGGTGCACGGTCCGGTCGGCCCATGCGGCGTACCGCGCGTCGTGGGTGACCAGCAGCCCGGCGGCCCCGGCGTCGATCCGGGCACGCAGGACGCGGATCACCGCGTCGCCCGCCACCGAGTCGAGTGCCCCGGTGGGCTCGTCCGCGAGGACGAGCCCACGTCCGCCCACCAGGGCGCGGGCGATCGCCACCCGCTGCTGCTGGCCGCCCGACAGGTCCTCCGGGTACCGGTCGGCGACCGCGGTGAGATCGAGCTCGGCCAGGGCGGCCTCGGCCTCGGTCCGCGCGGTGCCCGGGCGGACGCCGTCGAGCTCCAGGGGGAGCGATACGTTCTCCACCGCGGTGAGCGCGGGCACCAGGTTGAGGTCCTGGAACACGAAGCCGACCTCGCGCCGCCGGACGGCAGCACGCTCACGCGCACCCAGCCGTGCGATGTCGACGCCGCTGACCCGGACGCTGCCCGAGGTGGGGGTGTCCAGGCCGCCCGCCGCGTTCAGGAGGCTCGACTTGCCCGACCCGGAGGGTCCCATCACCGCGACGAGCTCGCCCTTCCGCACCGTCAGGTCCACCCCGCGCAGCGCGTGCACCTCGCCCGCGCCGCGTCCGTGCACGCGGGTGACACGCTTCATCTCCAGCGGGACACTCATCGTGTCGTCTCCTTCGTCGTTGCCCCTGCGGGCCTGCTGGTCAGGTCATCCCGGTCCGGTCCCGTCGGTCCCGCAGAGTGCGCCGGGCCCGGGGAGTGCGCCGGGCCCGCCCGCCCCCGCGACGCGACCGACGCCTCGACGTGGTCGAGCCAGCGCACCTCGGACTCGGCGGCGAAGACCTGGGACTCCAGCACGAGGGAGCGGGCCAGATCGGTGCGGGGATCCAGGTCTCGCTTCTGCCGGGTCAGCGCCCGCAGGGTGCGGAGCGTCGCGTCCCGTTGTCTGCGCACCACCGCCGCGACGTCCACCCCGGGCACGGTCACCGCGAGAGCGAGCTTGATCGCCAGCTCGTCTCGTTGGGGCTGATCACGCCCGACGGCGGTCTCCCACCAGACCTGCGCCTGGGCGGCTCCGGAGTCGGTGAGGCGGAACCGTTCGGGCGCGCCGTCGCCGTCGCCCGGTACGGGGGTCACGAGACCGTCGCGCTGCAGGCGCGCGAGCGTGGTGTACGCCTGGCCGATGTTGAGCGGCCACGTACCTCCGGTGCGGCGTTCGAACTCCTGGCGGAGCTGGTAGCCGTGCATGGGCCGCTCGCTGAGCATCGCGAGGAATCCCTGGCGTACGGACATGATGCGTCGTCTCCACGATGGGATGGTTACCGGGTAACTACCGGTGCGCTGATACTTACCGAGTAAGCACTGCTTGTCAACGAGCCGGTGGACGTGCGTGTGCTCGGCTGGTGGTCGCTACTTTCGTCGATCGCCCGGCTGTGGCACCATGACCCGCATGACTGAGTGCCTCACCCCGAGCTCCACCCTGCGACAGGTGATCATCATTTCGTAGCGCGTCCGGCGACACCCCACCGGACGCGCAGACCTTCCACACCCGGAGGGTCTTTTTTTGTTGGTCCGACGACCCGGCTCCGAGCCCGGCCGCCGGACACATCGCCAGACACATCGTTGGGAGCATCGATGACCACCGCCTCGTTCCAGGTGTACGACACGACGCTGCGTGACGGCGCGCAGCAGGAGGGCATGAACCTCTCCGTCTCCGACAAGCTCGCGATCGCCGCGCTGCTCGACGAGCTCGGCGTGGGCTACATCGAGGGCGGCTGGCCGGGGGCGGTACCCAAGGACACCGACTTCTTCGCCCGTGCCGCCACCGAGCTCACCCTGAAGAACGCGGTGCTCGCGGCCTTCGGCGCCACCCGCCGGGCCGGCGCCCGCGCGGGCGACGACCCGCAGGTACGGGCCCTGCTCGACGCGAGCACCCCCGTGGTCACGCTCGTGGCCAAGTCGGACGTGCGGCACGTCGAGCGCGCCCTGAAGACGACCCGCGCCGAGAACCTCGCCATGATCGCCGACACCGTCTCCTTCCTCGTCGCCGAGGGGCGCCGGGTGGTGCTGGACGCGGAGCACTTCTTCGACGGCTACCGCTACGACCCGCAGTACGCGACCAGCGCCGTCCACACCGCGTTCGAGGCCGGCGCCGAGGTGGTCACCCTGTGCGACACCAACGGCGGCATGCTGCCCACCTGGGTCAGCGAGATCGTCGGCGAGCTGCGGGCGAGCACCGCCGTCGGGCCGGACCAGCGGTTCGGCATGCACGCGCACAACGACACCGGCTGCGCCGTGGCCAACTCGCTCGCCGCCGTCGAGGCGGGGGCCACCCACGTGCAGGGCACGGTCAACGGGTACGGCGAGCGCACGGGCAACGCCGACCTGGTCACGGTCGTGGCCAACCTGGAGCTCAAGCGCGACATGTCCCTGCTGGCGGACGGCGGCCTGCGGGAGGCCGCCCGGATCTCGCACGCCATCAGCGAGCTCACGAACATCTCGCCGTTCGCCCGGCAGCCCTACGTGGGGGCGAGCGCGTTCGCCCACAAGGGCGGCCTGCACGCCAGCGCCATCCGGGTGGACCCGGACATGTACCAGCACACCGACCCGACGCTGGTGGGCAACGACATGCGCATGCTCGTGTCCGACATGGCGGGCCGCGCCTCGATCGAGCTCAAGGGCCGCGAGCTCGGCTTCGACCTGGCCGGCCAGGGCGAGCTCCTCTCCCGGGTCACGAACCGCGTGAAGGAGGACGAGGCCGCGGGCTACACCTTCGAGGCGGCCGACGCGTCGTTCGAGCTGCTGCTGCTGTCCGAGCTGGGCCAGCGGCCCGACTTCTTCACCGTCGAGTCGTGGCGCACCATCGTGGAGACCGTTCCCGCGGGCGCGGCCCCGCCGTCGGTCCACGCCCCCGACGCCGCCGCGGTGGCCGAGGCGACCGTCAAGATCCGGGCGGGCGGCGAGCGGATCGTGACGACGGGGGAGGGCAACGGCCCGGTCAACGCGCTGGACCAGGCGCTGCGCACCGCGCTGTCCCGGGTCTACCCGGAGCTCGCGCGGTTCGAGCTGATCGACTTCAAGGTGCGGATCCTCGACACCGAGCTCGGCACCGACGCGATCACGCGGGTGCTCATCGACACCAGCGACGGCGAGCGGTCCTGGTCGACGGTCGGCGTCGGCCCCAACGTGGTCGAGGCCGCGTGGGAGGCGGTCACGGAGGCGTACGTCTACGGCCTCCTGAAGTCGGACGTGGAACCACGCCCCTGACCCCAAAGCGTTGAGTGCGGGGTATCTGCGGGATCAACGGCTGTTGATCCGCAGATACCCCGCACTCAACGAGGTGGAGAGAGGTCAGGCGACCGGGGCCGCCGGGGCCGCGGCGCGGTCCACCTTGGTGGTCCCGAAGTCGAGGCGCTGGTCGCGCACCGCGTCGTACGTCGCCTTGATGGCGATCGACGAGCGGTCGTAGGTGCGCTGGGCGACGCGGACGAACAGGTAGTCCACGACCGTGAGCTGCGCGATGCGGCTCGACATGGCGCCCACCCGGAACTGCGTCTCGCGGGCGGTCGTGGCCAGGACGACGTCGGACACGAGGCCGATCGGCGCGTCCGGGAAGTTCGTGATCGCGGCCGTGAGGGCGCCGCGCTTGCGGGCGATCTCCAGGGCCTGGTTGGTCTCGCGCGTCTGGCCGGAGTGCGAGACCGCCACGGCCACGTTGCCCGGCTCGAGCAGCGCCGACGAGGCGAGCTGCTGGTGCGGGTCCGGCGAGCTGAACACGAAGACGCCGATGCGCTGCAGCTTCATCGCGAGGTCGGCGGCGGCGAGGTTGGACGACCCGACGCCGTAGACGTCGACCCGCTTGGCCTCGGAGATCGCCGTGGCGACACGCTCGATCGCGTCCGTGTCGATCATGCGGGCGGTCTCTTCGATGGTGCGTGCCTCGTGGAACGCGATCTTGGAGACGACGGCCTCGATGTCGTCGGTCTGGTTGATCTCGCCCTCGGCGATGCCGGACCGCTCCATCTCGACCTCGCGGCGGCTGGTCGCCTGCGCCAGGTCGATCCGGAACTCGGGGTAGCCGGCGTAGCCGACGGCGCGGCAGAACCGCACGACGGTGGCCTGTGACGTGTCCGCGTGCCCGGCGAGCTCGGTGATGGTCGACTGGACGACGGTGTTCGGGTCGTCGAGGACCGTCTGCGCGACTCTCGCCTCCGCTGGCCGCAGCGTCGGCAGTGCGCGCCTGAGTCGGACGAGGACGTCACCTGTCATGTCGCATCTCCCGGGATGGTGTGGTGAGGCTGGGTCGAGAACATACACCCGTACCGGGGATCCGGGCACAGCACATCAGTGAAGGACGATGCGGGTGAACTGCCGTCGTTCACTGAAGCTCGTCACCGGGCAGGTCGGTCGCCGAGAGCTGAGCGGTGAGGATGTCGGTGCCGCCCACGTCCTCAGGGGTGTCACGGCTGGTGTGGTGGCCGTCGACGCGGATGGTGAGCCACGGCCGGAACCCCGTCACGGAGTGGGGCGCCTCGCGCAGCCGGCGGGCCAGGTGGAGTGCGCCGTCCAGCGGGGAGCCTCCGCTCGGTACGAGCGAGACGTCGGGGCGGTCCTCGGAGAGGTGCTTGGTGAGCGACACCGTGAGCGGTGACTCCTCCTGGACCAGGCGACCGGTCGTGGAGGCCAGCGGCGGGATGTCGCGGCCGAGCGCGCTCGCCAGCGTGTCGGCGAGGTGCCGCCCGGCCTCCTCGAGGATCCGGATCGACGTGGGGTCACCCTCGCCCGCGGCGATCATCACCTCGGGTGCCATCGACGCGAGCTGCTTGGCGCGCTCCGCGTTCTTGTAGAACTGGTTGGGCCAGCTCTCGATGAGGCCGAACTTGGCGACGGCCGCCTCGAGCAGGCGCTTCGACGCACCACGGCTCGCGCCGTCGTGGTACCGGCCCGCGGCGCGCAGCGCCTCGCCGCCGACCCAGACGCCCGCGCCCAGGTCGCCGAGCAGGTGTCCCCAGCCGTCCGCGCGGCGCCAGCGGTTCACGCCGTCGTAGCCGAACGCCACGGCGCCCGTGCCGACCGACAGCACGGCTCCGGCGCGCCCGCGCAGGGCGCCGAGGTGTGCGGTGAGTGCGTCACCCGCCACGGCGGTGCGGTTGGTCCGCAGCTCGCGGGCGAGGATGTCGTGGATCTCCAGCGGCTTCTCGACCAGCGAGGTCAGGCCGGTGATGCCGACCGCCGCGGAGGAGACGGGCGCGGTGCTGCCGTCGCTCATGCCGTGGTGGCCCATGCGGGCGGCCCACGCGTTGAACGACTGGCACAGGGAGGCGACGACGGCCGAGGCGTCGCTGCCGTGATGGTTGACCTTGACGGCGCGGCCGCTGAGGCTGATCCGCTCGGGGTTCACGGAGTTGCCGAACTCTGCGACCAGGCGCGAGCCACTGCCGCCTACGTCGAGAGCGACGACCCAGGCATCAAGGCCTTCGATCGCCACTCCATCAAATCCCTGTGAGTGTTCCGACACCAGGTCATTCTGACACGAAACCAGGGCAAGGTTGTCTAAAGAGAAGAGGAAATTCTGGTCTGTTCTGACGCCTCTTCTCGCCAAATATCGGACGTGCCCGACGTCGGACCTCACCTTCCGTACCCAAGGCTCGCTCCGACGTCGGACACCACAGGCACCGTCGCCTACTGTGAACACGTGCGAGGAGAGTTCAAGGTTCCACTCGGAAAGCTGGTTCGTGTCGAGACCCAGGTGGACGGGGCGGCCGGTCCGCCCGGCCGGCTGACGGGCACCAGGGTGAGCGGGGACTTCTTCCTCGAGCCCGACGAGGCGCTGGAGGCCATGGGCGCGGCCCTCGACGGGATGCCCGCCGACGCGTCGAAGGCGCAGCTCGCCGAGGCCGTGCGCGGGGCCCTCGACGGCGCCACCGCGGTGGGCTTCGACGCGGACGCCGTGGCGGTCGCCGCCCGCCGCGCGCTCGGCCACGCGACGGCCTGGGAGGACCACGAGTTCCAGGTGATCCGCACCCCCGCGGTCTCGCCCCTGCTCAACGTCGCGCTCGACCAGGTGCTCACCGAGGAGCTGGGCGCCCGACGGCGCGGGCCGACCCTGCGGTTCTGGGAGTGGGACGAGTCCGCGGTGATCATCGGATCGTTCCAGTCGCTGCGCAACGAGGTGGACTCCGCGGGCGCCGCGCGGCACGGCGCCCGCGTGATCAGGCGGATCTCCGGGGGCGGGGCCATGTTCATGGAGCCCGGCAACACCATCTCGTACTCCCTGTACGTGCCGGGCTCGCTCGTCGACGGGCTGAGCTTCGAGCGGTCCTACGCGTTCCTCGACGACTGGGTGATCGGCGCCCTGCACGGCCTCGGCATCGACGCCACGTACGTGCCGCTCAACGACATCGCCTCGCCCGCCGGCAAGATCGCCGGCGCCGCCCAGAAGCGGCTCGCCGGGGGCGCCGTGCTGCACCACGCGACCATGGCCTACGACATGGACGCCGCCAAGATGACCGACGTCCTGCGCATCGGGCGCGAGAAGCTCAGCGACAAGGGCACCCGCAGCGCCAACAAGCGCGTGGACCCGCTGCGCTCGCAGACGGGGCTCAGCCGGGCCGAGGTGATCGACGCGCTCGAGGCGTCGTTCCGCGAGCGGTACCGCACCGTGCCGGGCGAGGTCACGCCGGACGAGTGGGCGCTGGCGCGGGAACTGGTCGAGTCGAAGTTCGGCACTCCGGAATGGACCGCGCGCGTACCTTAGTGGCGGGTGAAAGGGGGCGTGCCATGATGGGCAATCACGGTTTGGTAACACCCCTAGCATGCACTTCACCCGGTCAGTAATCTCCACGCAATGCCGCGTATTGGGAAGTTCATTTCTCAGAAATACCACTTGGCTACTCTCGCGGCGCCCGGCGCAGGACCAGCGGAAGGAAGCCGAAGGATGACTCGAGCGATGCGACGGCCCGTGGCGGCAGCCACCGGAGCACTGCTTCTCGCGGCCACGACGGCCGCCTGCGGCGGCGGCAGCGGGGGCGACAGCGAGGGGGACGGCACCCTCAGCGTGTGGATCATGCAGGGCACCAACCCTGACGCGGAGGACTTCTTCGCGGACGTCTCGACCGCGTTCGAGGAGGAGACCGGGGCGACGCTCGACGTCGAGTTCGTCGAGTGGGGCGACGCCCACGACCGGTTCGTCACCTCCATCGCGGGCGGGACCACCCCCGACGTCGCCGAGACCGGCACCACCTGGACCCCCGAGTTCGCCGACGCCGGCGCGCTTGCCCCGCTGGACGAGTACGTGGACGCGGCCGGGGTCACCGACGACCTCGTCGAGGGCCTGGTCGACGCGGGCACCTACGACGGGCAGCTCTACGGCATGCCCTGGTACGCCGGTGTGCGCTCGCTGGTCTACAACACGGAGCTGTTCGAGCAGGCCGGCGTCGAGCCGCCCACCACGTGGGCCGAGATCGAGGACGCCGCGGCGGCGCTCAAGAAGGAGTTCCCCGACAAGATCGCCGTCGCCGTGCCCGGCGACGCCGAGTTCACGGTCTACCCGTGGGTGTGGGGCGCCGGCGGCGAGGTCGCCACGCTCGACGGCGACACCTGGACCTCGGGCCTCGACAGCCCCGAGGCGCAGGAGGGCATCGGGTTCTGGACGGGGCTGGCCACCGAGGGCGACTACTCGTCGGCCGGCGCCACCACGTGGCGCGAGACCGACGTGCTCGACTCCTTCGCCGCCGGCGACGTCGGGATGGCGGTCATGGGCTCCTGGACGCCGGGGGCGATCGTCGAGGCCAACGCGGACATGGAGGGCAAGTTCGCCGCCGTGCCGGTCCCGGGCCAGGACGGCGGCATCGCGCCGTCGGTCCTGGGCGGCTCGCACCTGAGCGTCTTCGAGACGGCCGACGACAAGGACCTCGCCTGGACGTTCGTCGAGATGATGACCACCGGCGAGTTCGCGCAGCAGTGGGCCGAGCAGTCCGGGTACTTCCCCGGCCAGGTGTCGCTCCTCGACGAGACGCTGGAGAGCACCGACCCGCTGGTCGCGCCGTTCGCCGAGCAGTTCGTGGACGGCGGCGCCTCGGTGCCGGCCGCGCCCACCTACGGCGCGGTGCAGGCCAAGGCCACCACGAGCACGATGATGCAGTCGATCCTCTCCGGGGACGCGGACGTCGCCGAGGCGAGCACGGCCGCCGCCGAGGAGATGACCGGCCTGCTGAACGGTTCCGAGTGACCCTTGGCTGACACCCTGGCGACAGCCACCGTTCCACGCCTGGGCAGGGCCAGGGCCGCCGTCGTGCGGCCCTGGCTGCTGCTCGCCCCCGCCCTGGCCGTCCTGGCGGTGCTGCTGCTGTGGCCCCTGGTGCGGGTGTTCCTCTTCTCGCTGCAGGACTACGGCCTGCGGGAGATCACGACGGGCGAGCCGAACTGGATCGGCCTGGAGAACTTCCGCGAGATCCTGGCGACACCCGAGCTGTGGACGGTGGTGCTGCCCAACACCGTCGGGTTCGCCGTGCTGTCCGTGGTGGGCACCGTCGCGTTCGGCACGGCCGTGGCGGTGCTGCTCTCCTCGCTCGGCACGTTCTGGCGCACCGTCACCTCCAGCGCGATCATGGCCGCCTGGGCCATGCCCGCCGTCACCGGCACGTACGTGTGGGTGTGGATCTTCGACGCCGACCGCGGGGTCTTCAACGACGTCCTGATGAGCCTCGGGCTCCTGGACGACCCGACCAACTGGTTCACCAACCGGTGGACCTTCTACGCGATCGTGCTGCTCAACGTGATCCACCACGGCTTCCCGTTCGTCGCGGTGACGGTGCTCGCGGGGCTGCTCGGGGTGCCGAAGGAGATGCTGGAGGCCGCCGAGATGGACGGCGCCGGGTCGTTCCGCCGGTTCTTCTCGATCGTCGTGCCGCAGCTCCGGCAGGTGTTCGCCGTCGTGATCATCCTGTCGACCATCTGGGACTTCAAGGTGTTCGCGCAGGTCTACCTGATGCCCGGTGGCGCCGGGTCCAACCGGTCGGTGCTCAACCTGGGGGTGTGGTCGTACGTCGAGTCGTTCGGGCAGAACCGCTACGGCTTCGGCTCGGCCATCGCGGTGCTGCTGACGGTGCTGCTGCTCGTCATCACCGCCGTCTACGTGCGCACCGTGCTGGCGGAGGAGGAACGATGACCACCACCCGCCAGAGCTCGGCCGGCCACGTACGGGCGACCAGCGGCGCGCTCGCCCGGCCCGCCCGCCGTCCGCTGCGCCGCACCGCGCGCCGGTCGCCCCTGCGGCAGCTCGGCAAGGGCGTGCTCGTCGCCCTGCTGCTCGTGTTCACGCTGTTCCCCGTCTACTGGATGCTGAACAGCTCGCTCGACGCGCAGGCCGGGCACACCTCCAGCTTCTGGCCCGCCGAGCCCACGCTCGACCACTACGTGTTCGTGCTGACGGAGGGCGGGTTCGGCACCTTCCTGCGCAACTCGCTGCTGGTCGCGCTCGGGACGGTCCTCATCTCCTCGGCGCTCGCGCTGCTGGCGTCGGTGGCGGTGGCCCGCTTCCGGTTCCGGATGCGCACCCAGATCCTCATGCTGGTGCTCATCGTGCAGATGGTGCCGCTCGAGGCGCTCGTCATCCCGCTGTTCGTGCAGGTCCGCGACCTCCAGCTCCTGGAGACGCTGACAGGCCTCATCGTGGTCTACGTCGCCCTCGCCCTGCCGTTCGGGATCTGGATGCTGCGCGGGTTCGTCGCGGCGGTCCCCGTCGAGCTGGAGGAGGCCGCCTACCTCGACGGCGCGAGCTGGGGCCGCATGTTCTGGTCGGTCCTGCTGCCGCTGGTGGCACCCGGCCTGGTCGCCACCAGCATCTTCGGCTTCATCACGGCGTGGAACGAGTTCATCTTCGCGATGACGATGCTCGGCGGGGCGACCGAGAACTACACGGTGGCGATCGGCCTGCGCTCGTTCTTCGGCATCCACTCCAACGACTGGGGCGCCATCATGGCGGCCTCCACCATCATCACCGTGCCCGTGATGGTCTTCTTCATCCTGGTCCAGCGCCGGCTCGCCTCGGGCCTGACGGCGGGGGCCGTGAAGGAATGAGCGACGCACCGACGGAGGAGCCGGGGCCGCAAGCCGGGCCCGAACCTGATCGGCCCGAACCCGGTCGCATCGAGCGTGCCGTCAACGGCGTGCTCCTGCCGGGGTTCGAGAACGCTGCCGGCCCCGGTGGGCCCGACGGCGCCGGCGTGCCCGCCTGGCTGGCCGACGCCGCCCGCGCCGGCCTGGCCGGCGTCGTCTACTTCGCGCGCAACACGCCCGACGTCGCCACCACGACCGCGCTGTCCGAAGCGCTGCACGCGATCTCGCCCGACCTGGTGATCGCGGTCGACGAGGAGGGCGGCGACGTGTCGCGGCTGGAGGCCACCCGCGGCTCGTCCCTGCCCGGCGCGGCGGCGCTCGGCGTGCTGCCGGGCGGAGCGATCTCGCTCGACGCCGGCCGGGCGCTGGGCCGCGTGCTCGCCGCGACCGGCATCGACCTGCTGCTCGGCCCCGTGCTCGACGTCGTCTCCGCGCCCGACAACCCGGTGATCGGCGTGCGCGCCTTCGGCACCACGCCCGACGACGTCGCCCGGCACGGCATCGCGTTCGCCCGCGGCGTGCGCAGCGCGGGCGTCGGCGTGTGCGGCAAGCACTTCCCCGGCCACGGCGCCACCACCGTGGACTCCCACCTTGGTCTGCCGGTCGTCGACGAGCCGCTCGACGTCGTCCGCGACCGTGACCTCGTCCCGTTCGCGCGGGCCCTGTGCTCCGAGGGGCGGCTTGACGGGTCGCAGGACGAACCGTCGCGGCGCGACCAGTCCCGGCTCGACGCCGTCATGACCGCGCACGTGCTATTCCCCGCCGTCGGACCGGCGCCCGCGTCGATCGAGCCGGCGACGACGCGCCTGCTGCGGGAGCTCGGTGACGACGGGCCCGTCGTGACCGACGCACTCGACATGGGCGCGCTGCACGAGCTCACCGGCTCGGTCGGCGAGGCCGCCGTCCGCGCCGTCGAGGCCGGCGCGGACCTGCTCTGCCTCGGCCTCGACCCCGCCCTGTACACCGAGTCCTACGACGCCCTGAGCCGGGCCGTCGCCGCCGGGCGCGTGAGCGTCGAGCGGCTCGAGGAGTCCGGGGCGCGGACGCGCGCACTCGTGGGCGCGGTCCGCGCCCGGCGGGCCGCCGTGGGCGCGGTGACCGACGCCGACGCCGCACGGCGGGCGCTCGCGGACCTCGCCGAGCTGGGCGCGGGCATCGCGGACGCCGTCGTGCGGGTGCGGGGCGCGCACCTGGTGCCGCTCGCGCCGGACGCCCGGCCCGACGTCGTCGACCTGCGCGTGCGGCTGGACCACGCCGCCGGACGCAAGGCCCGGCACGTCCAGACGGCGATCGCCGAGGTCTGGCCGGGGGCGCGGCAGTGGCCCGGGGCGGATGCTGCCGACGCGCCGCCGGACGGGCGGCCGGACGGGCTGACTGACGGGCTGCCGGACGCGCGGCCGGGCGGGCTGTCTTACGCGCCGCCGGACGGGCTGCCCGAAGGTTCGCCCGAAGCTCGCCCCGGAACCCTGCCCGAGCCCCTGTCGAAGGGGCTCGGACTGGACGATGATGGACTTGGAGTGCTTATTGCCCGATTCACCCGGTACGGTGTATCGGCGGATCTCGACAGAACCGGTACCGAACGTGGCGCAGAATTTCCTGAAGGCGCTCCGCTCCGGGCCGAACCGCTCGTCGTGATCACCCGCGAACCCGTTCCGGGTTCGGCCGAACGGGGCCGGCTGGAGCGGCTCTGGGCGGTGCGCCCGGATCTGGTGGTGGTGCACACGGGACTTCCCGGACCGGTCGGAGACTGGTTCGGGACGCTGAGCGGTGGTGGCCCGGCGGTCGTGGTGGCGTGCGGGACAGGTCGGGCGAACGCGGCAGCGGCCGTCCAGCGCCTGCGGGGCGTGGGGCCGCGGAACGAGATCGAGCAGTACGAGCATGAGCAGGACGAGCACGAGAAGTACCAGCACGAAGTCCAAGAGCACAGCGCAAGCAGAACGAAGGGGGCTCGCCGATGATCGCGGAGGCGGGATTCGAACGGCACGCACAGTCGGCGCCGCGCCCGGTCTCACCCACCGAGGAGCGCAACCCGCGCACCCGTGACATCGACGTGGTCTCCACGGCGGACATGGTGCGCATGATCACCGACGAGGACGCCGCCGTCATCGCCGCGGTACGCGCGGCGCACCCGCGCATCGTGGAGGCGATCGACCTGGCGGTGGACGGCATCCGCGCCGGCGGCCGGGTGCACTACGTCGGGTCGGGCACGTCGGGCCGGATGGGTCTGCTGGACGCCGCGGAGCTCCTGCCCACGTACGGCGTGGGCGAGGAGATGTTCGTGCCGCACCTGGCGGGCGGCCTGGGCGCCTTCAAGAAGGCGGCCGAGGGCGCGGAGGACGACGTCGAGGCCGGCGCCGCGCTCGTGTCCGACGTCGGGCCTGCGGACGTCGTGTTCGGCATCGCCGCCAGCGGCAACACCCCGTACGTCGGGGGAGCGCTCGACATGGGCCGCGCCCGCGGGGCGCGGACCGTGCTGCTGGCGTCGAACCCGTTCGCCGCCCTGGCGCCGAAGGCCGACGTGCCGATCCTGGTGAACACCGGGCCGGAGGCCATCACGGGCTCCACCCGTATGAAGGCGGGCACCGCCCAGAAGATGGTGCTCAACACCTTCTCGACGGCGGTCATGGTGCGGCTCGGCAAGACCTACTCGAACCTCATGGTCGAGGTGCTCGCGACCAACGAGAAGCTGCGCAAGCGCCTGGTGCGCCTGCTCACGCAGGCCACGGACCTGGAGTCCGACGTGTGCGCGAACGCGCTCGCTGCGACCGACGGCGACCTGCGGGCCGCCCTCGTGATGCTCGTGGCGGGCGTGGACCGGTCGGCGGCGCTGACGGCGCTGACCGTCGAGCCGGGACGGTTCAGCGGGCCGTCGGTGCGCGAGGCGCTCGCGCGGCTGGGGATCGAGCCGGCCTGATCGGGCGCGGTCGCTGAGGTCGGCAGTCGGCTTCGAGATCGGCACGGGCCTGTGC
>NZ_JBHWZO010000041.1:0-30539 GCF_042728455.1 Promicromonospora sp. NPDC060204 | reverse complement strand
CCCTGGGCTCTGCCCCCCCCCCCCCTTGGTATACCCGGGCGGGCCGCACACGCGGCCCGCCGGCCCCCCCCCCCCGGCCCCGTCCGCCCCCCCCCCGGGGGGCGCCCCCGCGCGGGCCCCCGCCGCCCCCCGCGGGGAGCGGTGCTACGTGGTGCTGAACCTCTACCCGTACAACTCGGGGCACATGATGGTGCTCCCGTACCGGCACGTCTCGGACTACACGGACCTCACCGAGGCCGAGACGGTCGAGCTGGCGCAGATGACTCAGCAGGCCATGCGCGTGTCGCGCGCCGTCCACGCGCCCGCAGGCTTCAATCTTGGTATCAACCAGGGCGAGGTCGCGGGCGCGGGCATCGCGGCGCACCTGCACCAGCACGTGGTGCCGCGCTGGCTGGGCGACGCGAACTTCCTGCCCGTGGTGGGCCAGACCAAGGCGTTGCCCGAGCTGCTCGCGGACACCCGTCGTCGGCTCGCGGAGGCCTGGGAGACCGCGGGGGGCGGAGAGGAGAACTGATGTTACGGGGCCTGCGCTCCTTCATGACCACGCTGTTCACCCCGTTGGCGCGGCTGCTGCTGGCCCTGCGGGTCTCGCCGGACGCGGTGACGATCGCCGGCACCGTCGTGGTCACCGCGGTGGCCCTGACGCTGTTCCCCACGGGGCACACGCTCGTGGGCGGCCTGCTCATCGGCTTCTTCGTCCTCTTCGACTCGCTCGACGGGGTGATGGCGCGCCAGGCCGGGCGCTCCGGCCCGTGGGGCGCGTTCCTCGACTCCACGCTGGACCGGGTGTCCGACGGCGCGGTGTTCGCCGGCATCACGCTCTGGTTCGTGCTGCACCCCGACGAGCACCACGGCCTGTGGGGCACGTGCGCCGCCCTCGCCTGCCTGGTGCTGGGCAGCGTGGTGCCGTACGCCCGCGCCCGGGCCGAGAGTGTCGGGGCCACCGCCCAGGTGGGCATCGCCGAGCGTGCCGACCGGCTCCTGCTGGCGCTGGTCCCGTTCACCTTCATGCAGGTGGGCCTGCCCGTCGTCGTGCTGGAGGTCGTGCTCACCCTGCTGGCGCTCGCCAGCCTGGTGACCGTGTTCCAGCGCATCGCCACCGTGCGGGCGCAGCTCGCCCGGCACACGGTCGACACGCGCAACGGTCCGCACGAGGGCCCGCTGGCCGGACAGGGAGCCTGATGGACGTCGCGGCGGCCTACACGTTCGCGTGGCGCAACGCCACGAAGATCCCCGAGCCCGTGCTCCGGGCCGTGTTCACCGCGGTCGCCGACGTCACCTGGCTGCGGCGCGGCAAGAGCGTGCGGCGCATGGAGAGCAACTACGCGCGCGTGCGGCCCGACCTGGACGGGAAGGCGGTCCGCCGGCTGTCCCGCGTGGGCATGCGCAGCTACATGCGCTACTTCCGGGAGGCGTTCACCCTCCAGGGCGTCACCTCCGAGAAGCTCCGGGCGCGCGTGCGCCTGGAGGGCTACGACGAGCACGTGCGGCCCGTGATCGCCGACGGCGGCGCGGTCTCGCTCGCCCTCGGTCACCTGGGCAACTGGGACCTGGCCGGCGCCTACGCCTCCCAGAACCTCGCGGGCGTGCTCACCGTCGCCGAACGGCTCAAGCCAGACGAGCTGTTCGAGGAGTTCGTGCGGTTCCGCGGCTCCCTCGGCATCGACGTGCTGGCCCTCGGCAACGGCGACGTGCTGGGCTCCCTGGTGCGTGGCGCCAAGGAGGGCGGCCGGCTCATCCCGCTCCTCAGCGACCGCGACCTCACCTCGACCGGCATCGAGGTCGACCTCGCCGGGCACCGCGCCCGCGTGGCCGCCGGCCCGGCGATCCTGAGCCTGGAGGCGGGCGTCCCCGTGCACGCCGTCGGCATCACCTACGAGCGGCTGCGCGGCGACCGCCGCCGGGCGGCCGGCACGCCGTGGGGCATCGTCATCCGGTTCTACCCGCCCCTGCCCGTGCCCGACGTCGGACTGCCCCGTGCCGAACAGGCGCGGATCCTCACCCAGGGCTGGGTCGACCAGCTCAGCGAGACCATCGTGGAGCACACCCACGACTGGCACATGCTCCAGCGCGTGTTCGTCGCCGACCTGGGCCCGGCCCGGCAGCGGGCGGCGGGGCGGGCCGCGCAGCGGTCCACGAACCCGCCCGACCCGGCCCAGGCGCGGGAGAACGGATGAGGGTCGCGCGGCGGCGCGGTCACCGCGCGCTGCGTGTCGGCATCGTCTGCCCGTACTCGTTCGACGCCCCCGGCGGCGTCCAGTTCCACGTGCGCGACCTCGCCGAGGCGCTGCAGGCCGCGGGGCACCACGTGTCGGTGCTGGCACCCTCCAGCGACGACACCGAGCTGCCCGACGTCGTCACCGCCGCCGGCCGCGCCGTGCCCGTGCCCTACAACGGCTCGGTCGCGCGGCTGACGTTCGGGCCGCTGACCGCCACGCGGGTGCGCCGCTGGCTGGAGGGCGGCATCGACGGCACCCCGTTCGACATCGTCCACCTGCACGAGCCGATGGTCCCGTCCCTGTCGATGCTCGCCCTGTGGCAGGCCACCGAACCGGTGGTCGCCACGTTCCACACCTCCCAGGTGCGCTCGCGGGCGCTGCAGGTCGCCTACCCGCTGGTGCGGCAGTCGCTGGAGAAGATCGCCGCCCGGATCGCCGTCTCCGAGGACGCCCGCCGCACCCTCGTGGACCACCTGGGCGGCGACGCCGTCGTGATCCCGAACGGGGTGTACACGCAGGTGTTCGCGAGCAGCGGCCGGCGGCCGGAGTGGACGGGCACCCCCGACGCGCCGACCGTCGCCTTCCTCGGCCGGCTGGACGAGCCGCGCAAGGGGCTGAGCGTGCTGGTGCAGGCCATCCCGGCGATCCTGGACCGGGTGCCCGGTACGCGGTTCCTCGTGGCCGGGCGGGGCAACGGCATCGTCGCCGAGACACGGGAGGCGCTGGGGGAGCGGGCGTCGTCCGTCGAGTTCCTGGGCGCGGTGTCCGACGCCGAGAAGGCGGCGCTGCTGGCGTCCGCCGACCTGTACGTGGCCCCGCAGACCGGCGGCGAGAGCTTCGGCATCGTGCTCGTGGAGGCGATGAGCGCCGGCTCGGTCGTGGTGGCCAGCGACCTGGGCGCGTTCCAGCGCGTCCTCGACGACGGCGCCGCGGGCGCGCTGTTCCGCACCGGCGACCCCGCCGACCTCGCCGCGACCGTGCTGGACCTGATCGCCGACCCGGCGCGGCGCGACGCCTACCGCGCGCACGCGGCGCAGTGGGTCCAGCGGTTCGACTGGTCCGGCGTGACCGAGCAGGTCCTGGCCGTCTACGAGATGACGCTCGACGCCGACCACGCCATCGCCGGCGATGCCGTGGGCCGCATCATGGGGCTGTTCCCGCGCCGGGTCGGGGGTGACACGTGACCTGGTCGGAGATCGCGCTGATCGCGCTCGCGGCCCTCGTCGTCGGCCTGGTGTTCGCCTGGCAGGGCGCCTCCCGGCTCGACCGGCTGCACCGCAAGGTCGCGGCGTCGCGCATCGCCCTGGACGCGCAGCTCGTGCGGCGGGCCTCCGCGGCGGTGGAGCTGGCGGCGTCGGGCGCCCTGGACCCGGCCAGCTCGGTGCTGGTGGCCGACGCCGCGTACACGGCGTCCGACGCCGGACCGGTCACCTCGCCCGCCGCCGCGCTGAAGATGGACGGGCTGGACTCGGCCCGCGAACGGGCGGAGTCCGGGCTCACGGCGACGCTCCGGGAGGCGCTCGGCTCGCCCGAGGCGGTGCGGGACCTGCGCGCGGGCCCGGCGGGCGAGGTCGTGGCGGGCCTGGCGGCCGCCTGGTACCGCGTGACGCTGGCCCGCCGCTTCCACAACGAGGCCGTCGCGCAGGCCCGGCGGGTGCGCAGGCTCTGGTACGTGCGGCTGTTCCACCTGGCCGGCCGGGCGCCGATGCCGCGCACCGTCGAGCTCGACGACGCCCTGCCGCCCGGTCTGGAGCCGGCCGCCGGGTGATCGGCGGGTGATCGCCGGGTGACGGCGCTGTCCACCAGATGACCGTTCTGCGGGCGGCGGCCGGGACGCCGCAGACCGGGCGATAAGATCGAGGCAGGGCGCCGACCGCGCCCGGAACGACCGGCGTCGATCCCACCGGCGAGAACTATGCGAGGTAACCGTGACTGAATCCGTGACCGGCGAGAACACCGTGGGCACGGTCGGCACCGCGCGCGTGAAGCGCGGTATGGCCGAGATGCTCAAGGGCGGCGTCATCATGGACGTCGTCACGCCCGACCAGGCGAAGATCGCCGAGGACGCGGGCGCGGTGGCCGTCATGGCGCTCGAGCGGGTGCCCGCGGACATCCGTGCGCAGGGCGGCGTGTCGCGCATGAGCGACCCCGACATGATCGACGGCATCATCGAGGCCGTCTCGATCCCCGTGATGGCGAAGGCGCGCATCGGGCACTTCGTCGAGGCGCAGGTGCTGCAGTCGCTCGGCGTCGACTACATCGACGAGTCCGAGGTGCTGACGCCGGCGGACTACACGAACCACATCGAGAAGTGGAACTTCACCGTGCCGTTCGTGTGCGGTGCGACCAACCTGGGCGAGGCGCTGCGCCGCATCACCGAGGGCGCCGCGATGATCCGCTCGAAGGGCGAGGCCGGCACCGGCGACGTCTCGAACGCGACCACGCACATGCGCCAGATCCGCCAGCAGATCCGCCGCCTCACGTCGCTGCCCGAGGACGAGCTGTACGTGGCCGCCAAGGAGCTCCAGGCGCCGTACGAGCTGGTCAAGGAGGTCGCGGTCACCGGCAAGCTGCCGGTCGTGCTGTTCACCGCGGGCGGCATCGCCACCCCGGCGGACGCCGCGATGATGATGCAGCTCGGCGCCGAGGGCGTCTTCGTCGGCTCGGGCATCTTCAAGTCGGGCAACCCGGCGCAGCGCGCCGAGGCGATCGTCAAGGCGACCACGTTCTTCGACGACGCCGACGTGATCGCCAAGGTCTCCCGCGGCCTGGGCGAGGCCATGGTCGGCATCAACGTGGACGAGATCCCGGAGCCGCACCGGCTGGCCGAGCGCGGCTGGTGAGCTGAACCGTAGTCGGAGAGGCGCCGAGGACCTGCCGGGTCCCCGGCGCCTCTGTCCTCCCGGGCGCGCCGCTACCCTGGCGTCCATGTCCGATGACTACGCGTTCGATGCGCAGGTCCTGAACGGCCTGGTGCGCTCGGCGTCGGTCATCCGTGTGCACGACCGTGGTGCGTCCAGGAGTCTGCCGCGCGACGTCGAGCCCGTGCTGACGATCAGCGAACGTGCAGAGCTCGACGATCTGGCCCGGTTACTGGAGGTCTCCCGATCCACGGGCATATTGTGCCTGTGCCTCGGCGACTCCGCGTTCGAGCTGCTCGACCACGAGGGCACCGCAATCGATGTCCTCGGCTGGCACCACGGCTCGACGCTGCGCTGGCAGGGCTCGCCTGACGGCGATGTCGAGCTCGCGCACGGTCCGGAGCTCATCGCCTGGCTGGCTGCTCACGGCTATACACACCCTGGTGAACGGGTCGACCGTCGCGAACAGCAGCGACGAGATCAGGCACGGGCCCTTGAGTCCTGGACGGCGGCCGCACCCGAGGCAGTTCGTGCAGAGGTTCCCCGGATACTCGCGGGGGCCGCGTCGGGGCTACCCGAGTCACTGGCCGACGACCTCGCCCGCAGCCTTGTTGAGGCGCACCCGGGCGAAGCCGACCAAGCGCTGGCGCTCCTGCGCTGGCGGTCAGGCGGCACCGGCCGCTACTCGGGCTACCCGGTGCACGAGCAGACGGCGACGACCTTGCTCGAGCGGTTGCCTCTGCAGGCCGTCTTCACGGCCTTGGCCGGTGTACCCGCCACTGACCCCGCATGGTCCGGCGCCGTCCGCTACCTGTTGGCCTGGCGCCCCAAGGACATCGTCCTGCTGCGCCGCATCCCGGAGAGCGTCTGGAGCGTGCTTGCCCAGGTGGTGCACGACGAGGTCGACAGCATGTGGGCCGACCGCTACGAGACCTGCCACCGCCAGGTCGAGCACGCCCACGCCCAGAGGGAGCGGGCCCGCAGGCGCTCCCGTAGGGGCTGAGACTTCGCTTGCAGCACTGGCTCGCGGACCGTCAGGTCAGCCGCGCCAGAGGTCGAGCGACTCCCAGCCCCTTGGAGTCCCCGTCGATGCGATCGTGAGGGCATGCGAGGCCGGGAACTCCCGCAGCAGCGCTGCCAGCTGTTTCGCCCAGTCCGAGTCGGCGTCGATGGACGGCAGGATGTAGGCGATCACGGCGAGGGCGTTGTAGGTCCCGAAGACGCCCTTGGCCGTCTCCTCGTCCCGCAGGTGGTCGAGGACCGGGATCTGCCCCGCCTTCGGACGGGCCGGCGCGTGCTGGAGCTTCCTGTTGAACAGTCGGGAATGGTGTGCAGCGACGTTGCGGACGTAGTTCAGACTGGCGAGCCAGCTGGTCATGATCTTCTTGGTCGGGACTCCGAACGCCAGGGCGATCTCCTCGGCGTCCTTCTGGTGCATGCCACGGTAGAGGACGGAGAGGTGGCCCAGCTCGAGAATCTCGGTGAGCGCCCAGACCGGCATGCGGTCGTCGTACTTTTCCCGGAAATGCTCGACGAACCGCTCGTCGGAGCTGGCCTTCCTGTCGTTGACGCGTTGGAGCCACTGCACGTGCCTGCTCGGCGCGGGGTCCCGGTCATCGGTGCTCTCGGCGGTGAAGGCCTCGGTGAAGCAGTTCGGGTCCTCGTAGGAGAAGGGGGATCTCCTGCCGAGCACGTAGCCGATCCGCATGCGGACGGCGACCTCGATGCGCTCGACGCCGTCCATGACCAGCATGCGCAGCTGCCGGTCGAAGTCGATGATGTCCTCGGCGTGCCGCAGTGTCGTGCCCGCCCGGTAGTCGCTGAGTACGCGGATCCGCGTGCGGCCCTCGTCGTCGAGGTGCTGCTCGGACTCGCGGAACGGGTAGAGGTAGCCGGTGAGTCGGTAGTAGCCGACTGACTGCAGGACCGACGTGGCTCGGCTGCGGTCCTCGATCCCAATTCCGTGCCCCGCCAGCCGGTCGATCTGCTCGTCGACGGACAGCCACGGCTTCGCGTACTCCGCCATGGTCCTCCCTGGGAAAAGAAAATCAGCCCGCGCCTTGCGGCAACGGGCTGATCGTGATGGAACCAGATTAGCACGATGGGGCGCGTCTCGGCCCGAGGTCGTGGTCGCGTTCGACGAGATCCCGGAGCCGCACCGGCTGGCCGAACGCAGCTGCATGCGGGGCTGAGTCAGCGATCTTGCATTGCAGAACAGCGACTTGGTTCCTGCAGAACAGCGACTTGCGGGAAACCCCGTTGACGCCTCATCAGGCTGTTCGGTTGACTCCGCGCATGCTGATCGCCCAGGTCCAGGACCTCGTGAGAACCCACTACGTCTTTCCCGACGTGGCGCAGGACGTCGCCGACGCGCTCGACGAGCTCACCGTCGACGCGGTCGACGAGCCGGCGTTCGCCGAGGCCGCCACGACCGTGCTGCAGTCGGTCAACGGCGACCGGCACCTGCGGGTGCGGCACTACCCGGAGGGTGTGCCTCCCGAGCAGGACGAGGAGGAGGTGCGCGCCTACTTCGCCGCGCTGGCCCGGGAGCACGGCCCCGCGATCAGCGAGGTGCGCCGCCTGGAGGGCAACGTGGGCCTGCTGACGATCGGCCCGCTGATCCTGCCGCCGGAGTACGTCCGCCCGGGCGCGTCGGCGGCGTTCACGCTGCTCCAGGGCGTGCGTCGGCTCGTCGTCGACCTGCGGGGCTGCGTCGGTGGCGTCCCCGAGTCCGTCGCCCTGCTGGTGAGCCACCTGCTCGGCGACGAGCCGACGCACCTCCTGGACCTCGTCCACCGCGACGGCACGGTCGAACCGTCGTTCACCACGCCGGACGTCGCGCCGAGGCTGCCCGACGTCCCGGTCGTCGTCCTGACCAGCAGCCGCACGTTCAGCGGCGGTGAGGAGCTCGCCTACGACCTGCAGGCGCTCGGCCGGGCGGTCGTCGTCGGCGAGACGACGGTGGGCGGGGCCCACCCGCGGGAGGCGTTCGACCTCACCGCCCACCTGCAGCTCCACGTCCCGATAGCGCGGTCGGTGCACGCCGTCACCGGCACCAACTGGGAGGGCGTCGGGGTCGTCCCCGACCACCCGTGCCCCGCGGAGCAGGCGGTCGAGGTCGCGCTCGCGCTCTGATCCCGCCGGAGAGCCGTGGCTCCCCGGCACGTCGGTGTGGCTACGCCGCTACCAGGGCGACGGCTCGTAGTCCTTGAGGAAGCAGCCGTACAGGTCGGTCCCGGCCTCGCCCTGGACGATCGGGTCGTAGACGCGGGCGGCGCCGTCGACCAGGTCGAGGGGCGCGTGCCAGCCCTCGGCGGCGATCCGCAGCTTCTCCTGGTGCGGGCGCTCGTCCGTGATCCACCCGGTGTCCACCGCGGTCATCAGGACCCGGTCCTTCTCGAACATCTCCCCGGCCGAGGTCCGGGTCAGCATGTTCAGGGCGGCCTTGGCCATGTTGGTGTGCGGGTGTCCCGCGCCCTTGTACCGGCGGGAGAACTGCCCCTCCATCGCCGAGACGTTGACGACGTACCCGCGCCGCGACGCGGACGTCGCGGCCCGCATCGCCGGGCGCAGCCGGGAGATGAGCAAGAACGGCGCGATCGCGTTGCAGAGCTGGACCTCCAGGAGCTCCAGCGGGTCGACCTCGTCCACGACCTGGGTCCACGAGTTGTTCTTCTGCACGTCGGGGAGCAGCCCGCCGGCGTCGACCGCCGTGCCCGCCAGGTGGGCGTCCAGGGAGGCCGAGCCCGCCCTCAGGGCCAGCGCCGTCAGGGACGCCGCGGTGTGCGTCGCGACGGCGTCGTCCTGCGACTGCCCTTCGTGGTGGGCGACCGACAGGGCGGCCAGGGCGCCCGCGATCGCAGCCGGGTGCGCCTCCGAGACGTGGTCGAACGTGACCATCTCCGGCGGCTGGAGGCCGAGGGGGAGCGGGGGGACCGGCGCCGACTCGCCCGTGACGAGCTGCGAGTACGCCCCCGGCGACCGGCGGACCGTCTGGCACGCGTTGTTGATCAGGATGTCGAGCGGGCCCGCCGCGGCGACGTCGTCGGCCAGGGCGATCACCTGGGTGGGGTCGCGCAGGTCGATCCCGACGATCTTGAGCCGGTGCAGCCAGTCGGCGGCGTCGGGCATCGCCGAGAAGCGGCGCACCGCGTCCTTCGGGAAGCGGGTGGTGATCGTGAGGTGGGCGCCGTCGCGCAGCAGGCGCAGCGCGATGTACATGCCGATCTTCGCGCGGCCCCCGGTGAGCAGGGCGCGGCGGCCGGTCAGGTCCGTGCGCTGGTCGCGCCGTGCGTGGCTCTTCGCGGCGCAGTCCGGGCACAGCCAGTGGTAGAACGAGTCGACCAGCACGTAGTCCGTCTTGCAGATGTAGCAGCCGCGGGCGGTGCGCAGCTCCCCGGCGAACGCCCCCGGCACGGAGGAGACCAGCGGGATGCCCGCGGTCTCGTCGTCGATCCGCGCCGCCGAACCGGTCGCCGTCCGCTCGATGATGGCCCGGTCGTGCGCCTGGAGCTCCTCGCGGACCGCGGCCTTGCGGGACTTCTTGAGCAGCTTCCACATGTAGCCGGTCGCCTGCTTGACCGTCTTGACGTCGGGGTGGTCGGGCTCGAGGTCATGGAGCTGGCTCAGCACGCGAAGGGTGGTGGCGAGCTCGTCCGGGTCGATCCCCGCTTTCGTTGGCACCGCCGAAGGATATCTGGCGGCCTGCGCCGTCCGACCACCCGTTGCTAGGGTGCACGGGACGTTTGCGACAAATCGGCACCCCCGATGTGACGAAGATCCACCAGCTCGACCCCTGCCGCAGTCTTGCGCTGCCCTTCGAGAGGAACTCGCCGTGAACCTGAGCCGCAAAGAGATGCTGAGACTGATCGGGACGGGCGCCGGGGCGGTGGCGCTCGGGTCCGCGGCGGCGAGCCCCGCTGCCGGCGTGGAGGCGCGCGGCGGAGGCGACATCGTGCGCGACGTCGCAGTGATCGGTGGCGGTGCGGCCGGGACGTACGCGGCGATCCGGCTTCGGGAGCTGGGGCAGAGCGTCGTCGTGGTCGAGCGCAACGGGCGGCTCGGCGGGCACACGCAGACGTACACCGACCCCGCCACGGGCAGCACGCTCGACATCGGCGTCGTCGTCTGGCACGACCAGCCCCTGGTGCGGCAGTGGTTCGAGCGCTTCGACATCCCGCTGCAGAAGGCGTCGTTCAGCGCCGGGCAGACCCTCTACGCCGACTACCGCACGGGCCGCGAGGTCCCGGGCTACACGCCGCCGAACCCCGGCGCGGCGCTGGCCCTGTACGGCGAACAGCTCGCCAGGTTCCCGTACCTGGAGTACGGCTTCGAGCTGCCCGACCCGGTGCCGGCGGACCTGCTCCTGCCGTTCGGCGACTTCGTGCGCAAGCACGGCCTCGACGAGGTGGTGCCGACGGTCGTTCAGTTCGGCCAGGGCCTCGGCGACCTGCTGAGCCAGCCGACCCTGTACGTGATGAAGAACTTCGGCTCGGACATCCTGCGCAACCTCCAGACCGGGTTCCTCAGCACCTCGCGCCGGAACAACAGCGAGCTCTACGAGAAGGCGCTCGCCGAGCTGGGCGACGACGTGCTGCTGAACAGCCGCGTCGTCTCCACCGACCGGGACGGCGGGAAGGACGCCGCCGTCCGCGTCGACACGCCCGCCGGACCGCGGACCATCCGCGCCCGGAAGGTCCTGGTGACGATCCCGCCCCTGCTCGGCAACCTGGACGGGTTCGACCTCGACGGCCTGGAGCGCAACCTCTTCGGCCAGTTCCGCAACAGCGCCTACTACACCGGCGTGCTGCGCAACTCCGGGCTCCCCGACAACCTGTCGGTGCGCAACGTCGGCCTGGACACCCCGTTCAACACGCCCCAGCTCCCCGGCGTCTACGTCATCTCCCCGACCGGCCTCCCCGGCCTGCACAACGTCAAGTTCGGCAGCCCCGTCGCGCTGTCGGACCGGGCGGTGCAGAACGAGATCCGGGCGAGCGTCCTCCGCCTGGGTGAGGCCGGCACCGTACCGACCACGCGCCCCGACTTCGCCACCTTCGCCAGCCACACCCCGTTCGAGCTGACGGTGCCGGCCGCCGCCGTCCGCGCCGGCTTCTACCGCCGCCTCGGCACGCTCCAGGGCCGCAACCGCACCTACTACTCGGGGGCGGCCTTCCACACGCACGACTCGTCCTTGATCTGGCAGTTCACCGAGACGCTGCTGCCGCGCGTGGCCGCCTGACCGCACCAGCGCCGCGGACCGGGGTCAGCCCACCGGGACGATCCCGGTCCGTCCCTCCCAGGCGCCGTGCTCCGCGAGCGGGCGGAACCGGAAGGTCGCGAACTCGTGGTGGAAGTCACGCCGCCGCCGTTCGACCATGGCGTCCACGTGCCGTCGGTCCGCGGGCGCCGCACGGGGCGCGTGGGCGGCGCGGCCGTGCACCATCGACTCCATCTCGCGCACGGTGCGCCACACGGAGAACGTGGAGATCGTGCCCGGCGGCCGGAAACCGGCCAGGGCGAGCGTCGTGCCGGGGTGGTCGCGCACCTGACGTTCGACGGGCTTGCCCCACCGCAGGAACCGGGGCACCTCGGGCAGGCGCATCCGTGCGACGGTCACCGCGACCACGGGTTCTTCCTGGTCCCAGTCGCCGGTGCGGGCGGCCAGGCCCGGTAGGGCCGCCAGCCGGGACCATCGGCGCAGGTACTCCAGCCGGACGTGCCAGCCGGTCGCCAGGTGCCGGCCGAGGACGTCGTCGGCCAGGAAGCGGTCGACGGCGTCCTCGTCGCGCCACTGCGCGAAGACCGCGATCCGCCGCAGCTGCAGCCGGTCCGGGGAGACGGTGGGCGCCCCCAGGCGCATGAGCGCCAGGCACTCCGCGTGGTCCAGCCCGGGCGTGGTGGTGCCCGACGGCGCTCGCAGCAGCGCGCGGGCCGTCACGGCGGCCGGCAGCTCGGCGAGGTGGAAGGTGTGCATCATCGGGCGCGCTCCGTCTCGTCGCGGTCCATCTTGTAGTGCAGGCGCATCATCCAGGTGCGCCACATCCGCAGCTCGTGGTCCGTGCGCAGCACGCCGTACGGGTCGACGTACAGGCGGAACGTCTCGTGGAGCGGGACACGCGCCGCGAAGTCCCGCCCGCCGTCGCGCGCGACGACGTACGCGCCGTCCTGCCCGAACCGGCCCGCGGGCGACTCCAGGACGAGCCCGCCCTCGGCGGTGACGGCCGGGCGCAGGAACACCTGGACGTTGCCGGACTCGAGCGGGAACGCCACGTGCACGCTCGGCTGCGCGCTGCCCGGGAGCCGACGCGCCGAGTAGCAGCCGCTGAACACGTAGCGGCCCGACGGCCGGAGCGTCCGCAGCCACGCGGCGCCCACTTGCTGGCCGTCCCCGTCCCGGATCACGCGGACCCTGCTGTCCATCCCGTGCGCGACGTCGAGCGGGCGCATCGGGAGGGACAGCTGCTCGATCCGGCGGGCGAACAGCCGGGCGACCAGCTCGCCGGCGAGCCAGAACAGCGGTGACCATCCGGACCACACCTCCATGTGCCAGGCGGCGGTGTGCTCGTAGAAGTCGCGGATCCGGGGATCCAGCCGGGACGCGTCGAACCCGGGACCGTCGAGCACCGACATCGCGGGGAGCAGGCCAGGTGCGGGGCCGGCCGGGGAGCCGGTGGGCGCCGTGTCGTCCTCGACCGTGCCGCCATGGTGTGCGGCCTCGGCGGCGAGCCAGCCGTCCCCGACGGTGGAGGAGCTGCTCACCGGGGCGCGCAACCAGGAGTGTTCGCCGGCGAGGTCGACGGGCCTGCCGACCAGTCGCCAGAACTTCCGGGACCCGAGGTCCAGCAGATGGTTCACGAGAACGCATTGTTGCAGGGTGTCCGTCGGTTACGGTCGGGGCGTGCTGCTGCCTGATCTGTCGACGCCGGGGGCGGACCTGCCCGTCCGGGCCGTCCTGCCCGCCACGGTCGACGCCGTGCGGTCGAGCGGTACCGCGGTGCTGGTCGCGCCGCCCGGATCGGGCAAGACCTCGTTGCTGCCGCTCGCGCTGGCCGACGCACTCGGGGGCACGGTCGTCGTCGCCGAGCCGCGCAGGATGGCGACCCGCGCTGCGGCGGCCCGGCTGGCGACGCTCGTCGGCGAGCCGCTCGGGCAGCGGGTCGGCTACGCGATGCGGGGTGAGCGCAGCGGCGGCGCCGGACTCCGCGTCGAGGTCGTGACGACGGGGCTCCTCGTGCGGCGTCTGCAGCGGGACCCGGAGCTGCCGGGCGTCTCCGCGATCGTGATCGACGAGTGCCACGAGCGGCACCTCGACGCCGACCTGCTGCTCGCGCTCGCGATCGACGTCCGGGCCAACCTTCGGGAGGACCTGGCGCTCGTCGCGACGTCGGCCACGGCGGACACGGTCCGGCTGAGCCGCGCGCTGGGCACGGACGTCCCGGCGCCCGTGGTCACCGCGTCCGCCGCGCTGTTCGACGTGGCGGTCGAGTGGGCCCCGCCGCCGGTCCCCGCCCCGCTGCTGCCCGGCGGGCGGGTCGACCCGCGCCTGCTGGACCACGTCGCGGCCGTCGTCCGGCGCGCGCTGGCCGAGAACGAGGGCGACGTGCTCGTGTTCGTGCCCGGCGAGGCCGAGATCAACGGCGTGACCCGCCGGCTGGCCGGCGAGAACGTGCTGCCCCTGTTCGGCCGGCAGTCGAGGGCCGAGCAGGACCGCGCGCTGGCGCCGTCCGCCACGCGCCGGATCGTGGTCACGACGTCGGTCGCGGAGAGCTCGCTGACCGTCCCGGGCGTCCGGGTGGTGGTGGACTCGGGCCTCGCCCGGGAGCCACGGACCGACCAGTCCCGGGGGCTCGGCACGCTGGTCACCTGCCGGGTCTCGCGGTCGTCGGCCGACCAGCGGGCGGGGCGCGCCGGGCGGGAGGCGCCGGGCCGGGTCTACCGGTGCTGGTCCGCGACCGACCACGGCCGGCTCGACGACCATCCGGCGCCGGAGATCGCGATCGCCGACCTCGCGTCCTTCGCCCTCGACCTCGCGGCGTGGGGCGCGCCCGCCGGGGCGGGCCTGACCCTGCTCGACGCGCCACCGGCGCCGGCGCTGACCGCGGCCACCGAGCTGCTGGGCCGGATCGGCGCCGTGGACGACGCCGGCCGGATCACGGAGCGGGGCCGGCGGATGGCGGCGGTCGGCGCGCATCCCCGCCTGGCCCGCGCGTTGCTTGACGGCGCGCCGCGGGTCGGCGCCGACCGGGCGCGCGAGGTCGTCGCGCTGCTCTCGGACGACTCCGGCCGCGGCGACGACCTGCCCGCCCGCTGGCGGGCCCTGCGCCGGGGCGAGGACCGCGCGGCCACGGCCCGCTGGCGGGAGGAGGCGAAGCGCCTGGGCCGGGGCACGACGACGGGCGCCGGTGCGACGACCGGCGGCGCGCCGGTCGGCTCAGACGGCCCGGCGGACGGCTCGGCGACGCGCGGGGTGCCCGACGATCTCGCGGTGGGGATCGTGGTGGGGCTGGCGTACCCGGAGCGGATCGCACGGGCCCGAGGGGCCGGCTCGGCGACCTACCAGATGTCCGGCGGCACGGGCGCCGCGCTGGACCCGCAGTCGCCGCTGCGGTCCACGACCTGGCTGGCGATCGCGGTCGCCGACCGGGCGCCTGGCCGCGCCGACGCCCGGATCCGGTCCGCGGTGCCGATCGACGAGGCCACGGCGCGGGACGTCGCGGGCGACCTCGTGACGACCACCGACCAGATCCGCTGGGACGGCGGCCGGGTCGTGACGCGACGCGTCGAGGCGCTCGGCGCGATCGTCCTGGGCGACGTCCCGCTGGCGAAGCCCGACCCGCTGCTGGTTCAGGCGGCCGTCCGCGACGGCATCCGGCGCGAGGGCCTGTCCGTGCTGCGCTGGTCGGAGGCCGCACTCGCCCTGCGGGAGCGGCTCGCGTTCTGCCACGCCCACCTCGGCGCCCCGTGGCCAGCGGTCGACGACGACGCGCTGCTGGCCGGGCTCGACGACTGGCTGGGCACCGAGCTCGCCGCGGTGCGGGGCGCGCGCGACCTCGCCCGGATCGACGTGACGTCGGCCCTGAGGCGCCTGCTGCCCTGGCCCGCGGCCGCGCGGTTCGACGAGCTCGCCCCGGAACGGCTCCGGGTCCCGTCGGGCTCGCAGGTGCGGCTCACGTACGACGGCGTCGAGCCGCCCGTCCTCGCGGTGAAGCTGCAGGAGGTGTTCGGCTGGACCACCACCCCGGCCGTCGCGGACGGTCGCGTCCCCGTCGTCCTTCACCTGCTGTCGCCCGCCGGACGCCCGACTGCGATCACGAGCGACCTCGCCTCGTTCTGGAAGCAGGGCTACCCCCAGGTCCGGGCCGACCTCCGGGCCCGCTACCCCCGTCACCCGTGGCCGGAGGACCCGCTCACGGCGGCCCCGACCAAGCGGACGAAGCCGCGCGGGTGAGCCGTGCCGCCCGAGAGGCCCCGCGGACGCCGTGTCCGCGGGGCCGCTCCGACCCTGCTCTCACACGCGGGTGGCCCGCCTCTTGAGCCGGCCGATCACGACCGGCACCACCAGCCCGAGCGCGGCGACCACCCACAGCACGATGCTGAGCGTGCTGTCGAACAGCACGGCCGGGTCGCCCTCGGAGATGAGCAGCGCGCGCTGGAGCTGCTTCTCGAACAGCGGCCCCAGGATCAGCCCGACGATCGCCGGCGCGACGGGCACGTCGGCCATCGCCATCAGCACGCCCAGCGCCCCGATCACGTAGAGCACCATCAGGTCCGCCAGTCCGCCGCCGGAGGCGAGCGCGCCGAGCGTGGCGAAGACCAGGATGCCCGCGTAGATGCCGTACGCCGGGATCTGCAGCATCTTGGCCCAGACCCGGGCGAGCGGAAGGTTCAGCACGAGCAGCATCAGGTTGCCGATGAACAGCGACGCCAGCAGCGCGTAGACCAGCGGTCCGGACTCGCTGAAGAGCTGCGGGCCGGGCTGCAGCCCGTAGGCCTGGAACGCCGTCAGGATCACGGCCGCCGTGGCGGACGTGGGCAGCCCGATGGTGAGCAGCGGCACCAGCACGCCGGCGGCGGCGGCGTTGTTGGCCGCCTCCGGTCCGGCGACGCCCTCGATGGCGCCGTGCCCGAACTCGTCCTTGTGCTTGGAGAGGTTCTTCTCCGTGGCGTACGACAGGAACGTGGGGATCTCGGCGCCGCCCGCGGGCAGCGCGCCGATCGGGAAGCCGAAGGCGGTGCCGCGCAGCCAGGCCGGCCACGACCGCCGCCAGTCCTCGCGGGACATCACCGCGCGGCCCTTGAGCGGTGTCACCGTGCCGCCGCCACCGCCCCGCAAGGCGTGCGCGAAGACCTCGCCGATGGCGAAGAGCGCGATCACGACCACGACGACGTCGATGCCGTCCAGCAGGCTCGGCAGCCCGAACGTCAGGCGGGCCTGCCCGCTCTGCGACTCGATCCCGACCAGGCCGATCGTCAGGCCGATGACCAGCGAGGCGAAGCCCTTGAGCGGCGAGGCGCCCAGGAGGCTCGCGACGGTGACGAAGGCGATGGCCATCATCGCCACGTAGTCGGCGGGCGTGAAGCTCACCGCGAGGTCCGCGAAGGGCTGCGCCACGAACGTCAGCAGGACCGTCGCGATGGTCCCGGCCACGAACGATCCGATGGCCGCCGTCGCGAGGGCCGACGCCGCCCGCCCGGCCTTGGCCATCTTGTTGCCCTCCATGGCCGCGACCATCGAGGCGGACTCGCCGGGCGTGTTCAGCAGGATCGCCGACGTCGAGCCGCCGTACATCCCGCCGTAGTAGACGCCGGCGAAGAGGATGAGCGCGCCGGTCGGTTCGAGCCGGAACGTCAGCGGCAGCAGCAGCGCCACCGTGAGGGCAGGCCCGATCCCGGGCAGCACGCCGACGGCGGTGCCGATGGTGACGCCGAGGAGGGCCCAGAGCAGGTTGGCCGGGGTGGCGGCGTCGGCGAAGCCGTCCAGCAGCAGGGTGAAGGATTCCATGTCAGGCCTTTCCTAGAAGCCCCACGGGCCCGCGGGCAGGGAGATGCCGATGACCACGTCGAAGACGAGGAAGACGACCACCGCCACGCACCAGCCGTAGGCGTACGAGCGCAGCCGGGCCGGCGCCCCGAGGACGACGGCGACGGTGCCGAAGAGCAGGGTGGCCGAGACCACGTACCCCAGGTACGGGGCGACGACCGCGAACGCGACCAGGACCGCCAGCAGCACCGCGGCGCGCTTCCAGTCCTGCGGCGAGGTCTGGGGGTCGTCGCGCCACGCGCCGAGGTCCCGCGCCGACCTCAGGGCCACGAGCGCGCCGACGACGACGAGCAGCGCGCTGATCACCCAGGGCATGGTCGCCGGCCCGATCACGTGGTCGCCGTTGTCGAGCCGCACGGCCTGCACGAGGACGACGAGGCCGAGCACAACCATGAGCCCGCCGAGGATGACGCTCGCCAGGGCGGTACGCCGCCGGTCCGTCCCGCCCGTCATCGGGCACCGCTCAGGCCGAGCTCGTCGATGATCTGCGTGGTGCGCACGATCTCGTCGTCGAGGAACTCCTCGAACTCGGGTCCGGCCAGGGCGACGTCGCCCCAGCCCTCGCGCCGGACGGTGGCCTGCCACTCGTCGGTCTCGGTCATGGCCATCACGAGGTCCTCCAGGGCCTGTTCCTGCTCGGTGGTGATGCCGGCCGGGGCGACGACGCCCCGCCAGTTGGTGAGCTCCACGTCGATGCCGGACTCGCGCAGCGTCGGCACGTCGGGCAGCAGCTCCACGCGCTCCGCGCTGGAGACCGCCAGCGGCCGCATCTGCCCGGCGTCGATCTGCGCCTTGATCTCGGAGATCCCGGAGATGCCGGCGACGGCGCTGCCCGACAGCAGCGTCGCGACGGCCTCGCCGCCGCCCGAGTGCGCGATGTAGTTGACGTCGCCGGGGTCCAGCCCGAGGTCCTTGGCGACGAGCCCCGCGAGGATCTGCTCGGTCCCGCCCGCGGAGCCGCCCGCGAACGAGACGGACGGCAGCCGCTCGCGCATCCGGTCGGCGAGGTCGTCCATGGTCTCGATGTCCGACGCGGCCGGTACCACGATCACCTGGCTGTCGGTGGTGAGCCGGGCCAGGGGAGTGACGTCGGCGAGCGTGTTGGCCGAGCCGTTGGCGGCGATCGCGCCGACCATGATCAGCCCGGTGGTCATGAGCTGATGGCTCTGCCCGTCGAGCTGGGCGAACTGGCTGAGCCCGATCGTGCCGCCCGCGCCGCCCACGTTGTAGACCTCGGTGCGGCCGGCGAGCTCCTGCAGCGCCGCCTGCATCGCGCGGGAGGTCTGGTCCCAGCCGCCGCCCGGGTCGGCGGGCGCCATGATCTTGAGCTGCTGGTCGCCCAGCGCCTGGTCGGCGACGTCCGAGGTGCCGCCGCGCGTGACCGTCACGGTCACGAGCACCACGGCGAGCACGGCGGCGACGACGTACGGCAGGGGGCCGCGGGCGCGGCGGGGTCGCTCGCCGGACGGCGCGGCGCGCTCTTCGTCCGGTGCGGGTGGTGGGGGCATGACTGACCCTTCTCCATGGTCGGGAACGACGGTGATCACAACCTTGCATGCCTTTGTATACAGACGTATTCTGCCGAGCACAACCGTGGGTGGGCGTCGGAACGCCCTGAGACGCGAGGAGCGCGCATGCCGGAACAGCTGGATTCGTACGACGTCGTCGTGGTCGGCGGGGGCAACGCGGGGCACAGCGCCGCGCTGTCCGCGGCCGAACGCGGACGACGGGTGCTGCTGCTGGAGAAGGGGGTCCGCGGCGAGCACGGCGGCAACTCCTTCTACACCGCGGGCGCCATGCGGGTGACGCACGGCGACGTCGCCTCCGTCCGCGACCTGGTGGACGACGACGACCGCCTCGACACCTCGACGCTGCCGCCCTACACGCGCGAGGACTACCTGTCCGACATGGCCCGCGTGACCGGCGGCGCCAACGACCCGGACCTCACCGAACGGCTCGTCGACGACAGCGAGGACACGATGCGCTGGCTCAAGGGCCACGGGCTGCGCTTCCGGCTGATGTACGAGCGCCAGGCCTACCTCAGCGAGCGCGGGGCCGACGCGGGCCGCCACGTGTTCTGGGGTGGGCTCGCGATAGGCAGCACCGGCGGCGGCAAGGGCCTCGTGGAACAGCACGAGGCGGCGGCCGCCGCGGCCGGCGTCGTGGTCCGCTACGGCTGCGCCGCCACCGCCCTGGTGACCGAGGGCGACCGCGTCGTCGGCCTGCGGTACGTGGACGCCGACGGCACCGAGGCGGAGCTGCGGGCCGAGTCCGTGGTCCTCGCCGCCGGCGGCTTCGAGGCCGACGCCGACATGCGGCGCGAGCACCTCGGCGAGGGCTGGCAGCGGGCCAAGGTGCGGGGCACTCCGCTGAACACCGGCGACATGCTGCGGGCGGCGCTCGCGATCGGTGCCCAGGCCTACGGCGACTGGTCGACGTGCCACTCCGTCGCGTGGGACGCGGGCGCGGACGACGTCGGCGACCGGACGGTGACCAACCAGCTCACCCGCGGCGGCTACCCGCTCGGCGTCGTCGTCAACCGGGACGGCGCGCGGTTCCTCGACGAGGGGGCCGACTACCGGAACTACACGTACGCGAAGTACGGGGCGCGGATCCTGGCTCAGCCCGGGGGCGTCGCCTACCAGATCTTCGACGCCACGACGCGGCCGATGCTGCGCTCGGAGGAGTACGACGCGGCCGGAACCTCCGTGGTGACGGCCGACAGCGTCGAGAAGCTCGCGGCCGCCCTCGGCATCGATGAGACCGCGCTGGCCACCACCGTGGGCGACTTCAACGCCGCGATCGACCGGTCGGTGCCGTTCGACGCCGCGGTCAAGGACGGGCGGCGCGCGGACGTCGAGCCGCCGAAGAGCAACTGGGCGGTCCCCGTGGAGACCGCGCCGTACTATGCATTCCCTGTGACCTGCGGGATCACGTTCACGTTCGGCGGCCTCCGGGCGGACACCGACGGGCGTGTCCTGAGAGAATCGGGTGCGCCGATCGACGGGCTGTTCGTCTGCGGCGAGATGCTCGGCGGCCTGTTCAGCGGGAACTATCCCGGGGGCACCGGCCTCGTGTCGGGCGCCGTGTTCGGCCGGCGGGCGGGCCGGCTCGCCTGAGGGCGGGCGCCGGCCGGGTGGCCTGGCCGGCGTCCGGCCGCGCGGGTGGGGCAGGTCGAGCAGTCGGGCAGTTCGGTCCAGCAGAGTGGGAGGAGCGTCGGTGACGAAGGAGCAGCGCGGCAAGGTGGACGCCTCGGCGATCTACGACGGCCTGCGCGCCGACATCCAGGACGGGACCCTCCGGCCCGGTGACCCCGTGCGCGAGGTGGCGGTCGCCGAACGGTTCGGCGTCTCGCGCACGCCCGTGCGGGAGGCGCTGAGCCGGCTGGAGCACGACCGGCTGCTGACGTCGTCGTCGCGCGGGCTCGTGGTGCGCGCCGTCGAGGCGGACGAGGTGATCCAGATCTACAACGTCCGCATCCTGCTGGAGGGCGAGACCGCCGCCGAGGCGGCGCAGAGCCGCACGGAGGCCGACCTGCTGCGGCTGGAGTCCCTCCTGGAGCGGGACCGCTCGCTCCAGGACCCGGACGACGCCGCGCGCGCCCTGACCAACATCGAGTTCCACGAGGCGATCTGGACGGCCACGCACAACCCCGTGCTCCAGGACATCCTGCGCCGGCTCACCGTGCACCTGGTCCGCACCCCGCACTCGACGCTGTCGGTCCCGGGGCGCTGGGCGGAGGCGCTCGACGAGCACGCGGCCCTGATCGACGCCGTCCGACGGCGGGACGCGGGCGCCGCCCGTGCGCTCGCGTCCGCGCACATGACCAGGGCGCGGGAGATCCGCCTCGACCTGCTGCGGCGCCACGTCGTGACGGCGCTGCACACCGGACCCCAGCACGAGGAGCACACCGCATGACGGGTCACCTGCCCGAGACCGCCGGCGGGCCCGGCACCACCTCCCTCGGGGACGACTGGGTGCCGGGGCCCGACGGCGTCCGCGAGCGCTCGGCGGCGCGCGTCATCGTGCTGGACGACGCCGGCCGGGTGCTCGTGATGCGCGGGCACGACGTGAACCAGCCTGAGCGGTCCTGGTGGTTCACGGTGGGCGGCGGGATCGACGCGGGGGAGACGCCGGAGCAGGCCGCGCTGCGCGAGACGCGCGAGGAGGTGGGCCTCGAGCTCGCCGCGGGCGACCTTGTGGGACCGGTGCTCACGCGGACGGGCATCTTCGACTTCTTCGCCGAGACGTGCCGGCAGTACGAGGTGTTCTACCTCGTGCGGATCCCGGACGCCGTGGAGGTCACGGCCGACGGCTGGACCGACGCCGAGCGCGAGCTGCTCGACGAGATGGCCTGGCTGACGGCGGCAGAGCTGCGCGCGCAGCCGCTGGAGGTCTTCCCGCCGGAGCTGCCCGACGTCGTCGACCACCTGGTGGCCGGCTGGAACGGCGAGGTCCGCCACCTGGGCGAGCAGTTCGACGACTGAGGCCGCCGAGCCGGCGGTGCGCGCGTTGCGTCGCGCCCCAGCCCCCCGTAGAATTCAGGCAACACGACCGGTCCCTCTGATCGCCCAGCGATCACGGGCCGGTCTTCATTTGTCTTCGTGCTCGGCAATCACGCTTTCGCCTAGAGGATTTGCGAAGGCGCTCCTATCCTCGGGAGCCAGTGAGCGGGATCTTCCAGGTCCCAGCAACTGCTCAAGGCCTCAACCGGCCGCACATCTCGAGGAAGCGCCATGTCCCAGTATCTGAAGCCACACCTGTCGATCCCCCAGCAGGAAGCCTTGCTGAGACGACGCGGCATGCGGCTCGACGGCGCGTCGTGCGTGTTCGCGCTGGGCCAGATCGGCTATCACCGCCTCAGCGGCTACTGGTATCCCTACCGCGCCATCGACCAGGCGGCTTCGTCGCTCCACGGCCGCCCCGTGCGCACCGCGGACGTCGTCGCGGCCACGGACCTGGACCAGGTGCTTCGGGTGTACGAGTTCGATCGTCGGCTCAAGCTTCTGACTATGGACGCCGTCGAGCGGGTCGAGGTGGCGATCCGGGTGAGGGTGACCGATGCTCTGGGCCGTCGCGGGCCGTTCGCGCATCTCGATCCCCGGCATCTCGAGGCGCGTTTCTCCGCGTCCGGTCAGGGCAGGGCCGTCGCGGCACGCGAGCTGGGTGGCGAAGCTTCGAGCACACCAGGCTCGTTCGAGCGAGGAGTACGTCGCGCACTACGGTCGGAAGTACGGAGGTGACCTGCCGATCTGGGCGGCTCTGGAGGTCGTGGACTTCGGCGCCCTCTCGGTGCTCTTCCAGGGACTCAAGCGGCGTGACCGTGACGAGATCGCCCGCCAGCTCGACGTCGTCGACCCGACCGGTGCCGGCGACGGGGCGGTCCTCGCCAACTGGCTGAGGACCTTGAACATCGCCCGGAACACCTGTGCCCACCATGCGCGGCTCTGGAACCGGCACTTCACGGACACGGTGCGTGTGTCGGCGCTCCAGGGGATCAAGGGGCTCAAGCACCTCGCCGGGCTGGAGCACCGTGATCGCGCTCGGCTCTATCCAGCGCTGATGGTGCTGTGCTTCCTGATGGACAAGGTCTCGGCGGACGGCGCCTGGAAGGCCGACCTGATGAGCCTGCTCTCCGCCTTCCCTGCGGACGGGGTGGTCTCGCTGGCCGACATGGGAGTCCCGGCCGACTGGGCTGACCTGATGCCGTAGCGGAGCGGACCAACAGGACGCGGGCGGCTCGTCTGTCGCCCTTTTTCCTGCTGGGGCACAACCCGTGACGTCCCAGGTCGGTCGGCTGCCGCCGTAAGATGGACGGTTGTGAGCAACCCGACCATCGGTGTCCTGGCCCTGCAGGGTGACGTCCGCGAGCACCTGGCCGCCCTCGAGTCCGTCGGGGCGCACGGCGTGACCGTGCGCCGGCCGGGGGAGCTGGCCGCGGTCGACGGGCTCGTGCTGCCCGGCGGGGAGTCGACGACGATCGACAAGCTGCTGCGCATCTTCGAGCTGCGCGACCTGTTGCAGGCCCGCATCAAGGAGGGGCTGCCGGTGTACGGCTCGTGCGCGGGGATGATCCTGCTCGCCGACCGGATCCTGGACGGGACCGCCGACCAGCAGACCGTCGGCGGCATGGACGTGGTCGTGCGGCGCAACGCCTTCGGGCGGCAGGTCGACTCGTTCGAGACCGACCTCGACTTCGCAGGGATCTCCGACGTCGACGACGGCGGGCCGGTGCGTACCGCGTTCATCCGCGCCCCCTGGATCGAGGAGGCCGGGCCCGAGGTCGAGGTGCTGTCCCGCATCCCGGCTGTGGATACACAAGGCCGTCCTGTGGCGGCCGCCGGTAGGATTGTTGCAGCACGGCAGGGGTCGCTGCTCGCCACCGCCTTCCACCCTGAGATCACGGGGGACGCGCGCGTGCACGGGCTGTTCGTCAGCATGGTCGCGGGCGGCTGAGCGGTACCCTCGCCGCCGTTCCACAGCAATTGATAAGAGCCGTCAAAAAGCAAGGAGTCAGGTAGAGGCATGTCAGGTCACTCCAAGTGGGCCACGACCAAGCACAAGAAGGCCGCGATCGACGCCAAGCGTGGCAAGCTCTTCGCGAAGCTGATCAAGAACATCGAGGTCGCGGCGCGGACGGGCGGCGGCGACCTCGCCGGTAACCCGACGCTGTTCGACGCGGTCCAGAAGGCGAAGAAGTCGTCGGTCCCGAACGACAACATCGACCGCGCGCTGAAGCGCGGTTCGGGCGAGGGCGCCGACGCCGTCGACTACCAGACGATCATGTACGAGGGCTACGGCACCAACGGCATCGCCGTCCTGGTCGAGTGCCTCACCGACAACAAGAACCGGGCCGCCTCCGAGGTGCGCCTCGCGTTCTCCCGGAACGGCGGCAACCTGGCCGACCCGGGCTCGGTGTCGTACCTGTTCTCCCGCAAGGGCCTGATCGTGGTGCCGAAGGCCGACGGCGTGGGCGAGGACGAGGTCATGCTCGCCGCGCTCGACGCCGGCGCCGAGGACGTCACCGACCAGGGCGAGGTCATCGAGGTCCTCACCGAGGCGACCGACCTGGTGTCCGTGCGTACGGCCATCCAGGAGGCCGGCATCGAGTACGACTCGGCCGACGTGATCTTCCACCCCTCCATGCAGGTCGAGGTGGACGTCGAGGGCGCCCGCAAGATCATGCGCCTCATCGACGCGCTCGAGGACAGCGACGACGTGCAGAACGTCTACGCCAACTTCGACGCGAGCGACGAGGTCATGGCCGCGCTCGACGAGGAGGAGTAAGCAGGTCCCCGGCCGCGTCCGCGCGGGCAGCGGAACCGCACGTGAGAGGGTTTCTTCGTGCGCGTTCTCGGTGTTGATCCAGGTCTGACCAGGTGCGGCGTGGGCGTCGTCGACTCGCTGCCCGGGCGACGGGCCCGGATGGTCGCGGTCGGGGTGATCCGCTCGGACGCGGACCTGTCCACCGACCTGCGGCTGCTCAAGATCGCCGAGGGCCTCGACGCGTGGCTGGACGAGCACGTGCCCGACGTCGTCGCCGTCGAGCGGGTCTTCGCCCAGCACAACGTCGGCACGGTGATGGGGACCGCCCAGGCGGCCGGCCTGGCCATGCTGGGCGCGGCCCGCCGCGGCGTGCCCGTCGCGCTGCACACGCCGTCGGAGGTCAAGGCAGCCGTGACCGGGTCGGGGCGCGCCGACAAGGCGCAGGTGACGACGATGATCACCCGCATCCTCGACCTCGACGAGCCCCCGCGGCCCGCTGACGCCGCCGACGCGCTCGCGCTCGCCGTCTGCCACCTGTGGCGCCCCGCCGGGGCCCTGCAGGGCGGCGACCGGCACGAGCTCACGCCCGCGCAGCGCGCCTGGGCCGCGGCCGAGCAGGCCGCCAAGCAGCGTCCCCGCCGCTGACGGCGTGCCTCCCCGGACACCTCCCGCCGCTTGTTAGGCTCCTCGCACTGACGTTCGATACCGGCTCGACGAGCCGGGCCGGCAGGCAAGGAGGGGGAGCCCGTGATCGCCTCGCTGACGGGGACCGTGGCCCACGTGGGTCTGGACCGCGCGGTGGTCGACGTCGGCGGCGTCGGCTACCTGGTGCACGCCACGCCCACCACCCTGGCCACGCTGCGCGTCGGAGAGACCGCCGGTGTCGCCACGAGCATGGTGGTCCGCGAGGACTCGATGACGCTGTACGGGTTCGGCGACCCCGACGAGCGGGACGTGTTCGAGGTGGTGCAGACCGTCTCCGGCGTCGGGCCCCGTTTGGCGCTCGCGATGCTCGCGGTGCACACCCCGGACGCCCTGCGCCGCGCGGTCGCCGGCGAGGACCTCGCCGCGCTGACCCGGGTGCCCGGCATCGGCCGCAAGGGCGCCCAGCGCATCGTGCTGGAGCTCGGCGACCGGCTGGGACCGCCGTCCGGCCTCGCGCCGGCCGAGGCCGCGCGCAGCGCCGCCGCGGGCGCCACCGACCACTCCGAGCGCGTCGTCGAGGCCCTCGCGGGCCTCGGCTGGCCCGCCAAGCAGGCCGACGACGCCGTGGCGAAGGTGCTCGCCGAGGCGGGCGCCGACTCCGTGGCGGCCGACGAGGTCGCCTCGACGCTGCGCGCGGCCCTGCGCGTGCTGGGAGGCCACCGTGGCTGAGGTCTCGACCGAGACGGAGGGCGGCGGCCGGATCGTCGCCCCGAGCGCCGACGAGATCGAGCGGGCCGCCGAGGCCGCGCTGCGCCCCAAGCGGCTCGACGACTTCGTGGGCCAGCGCATCGTGCGCGACCAGCTCTCCCTGGTGCTGCAGGCCGCGATGGCGCGTGGCAACCCGCCCGACCACGTGCTCCTGTCCGGCCCGCCCGGGCTCGGCAAGACGACGCTGGCCATGATCATCGCGGGCGAGCTCGAGTCGCACATGCGGCTCACCAGCGGCCCCGCCATCCAGCACGCGGGCGACCTCGCCGCCGTCCTGTCCTCCCTGGAGGAGGGCGACGTGCTGTTCATCGACGAGATCCACCGCCTCGCGCGCCCCGCCGAGGAGCTGCTCTATGTCGCCATGGAGGACTTCCGGGTCGACGTCGTGGTCGGCAAGGGCGCGGGCGCGTCCGCGATCCCGCTCGCGCTGCCACGGTTCACCGTGGTCGGCGCCACCACGCGCTCCGGCCTGCTGCCCGCGCCGCTGCGCGACCGCTTCGGCTTCACCGGGCACATGGACTACTACACACCCCAGGAGCTGGAGCGGGTCATCCTGCGCTCCGCCGGGCTGCTCGGCGTGCACCTCGACCACGCCGCCGCGCACGAGATCGCCGGCCGCTCCCGGGGCACGCCCCGCATCGCCAACCGGCTGCTGCGCCGTGTGCGCGACTGGGCACAGGTGCGGGGCGACGGCCGGCTCGACCTGAACGCCGCGCGGGCGGCCCTGGAGGTCTACGAGGTCGACCTCATCGGCCTCGACCGCCTCGACCGCGCGGTGCTCACCGCCCTGTGCACCCGGTTCGGCGGCGGGCCCGTGGGCCTGTCCACGCTCGCCATGACCGTGGGCGAGGAGGCCGAGACCGTCGAGACCGTCGCCGAGCCGTACCTCGTCCGCGAGGGACTGGTCGGGCGCACCCCGCGCGGCCGCGTCGCGACCCTCGCAGCCTGGGAGCACCTCGGCCTCACCCCGCCCGCGCAGGCGCCCGGAGCCGCACCCGGCAGCGCGACCGGCACCACCGGCCCGGGAACTTTGCTCGACCCCTGACGTTGTCCTTGTGGCGCCCCTACTGCGGGCAGCCCGGGGATCCGCGCCCGAGCACTACACTGGTTGGGATCCTCGTCGTGCGCCACGAACGTGCGCAGCACATCCGACACAGCAATCGAACAGGGACCTCACCGTGGAAATGCTCATTCTCGTCGCGATCCTCCTCGTGGCGATGTTCTTCATGTCCTCCCGTACCCGCAAGCAGCAGCGCGCGGCAGCGGAGTTCCGGAACAACCTCACGGTCGGGGCCAAGGTCATGACCGCCTCAGGGATGATCGGGACCGTCGTCGAGGTGGACGACGCGAACGACCAGGTGACCATCGAGTCCGTCCCCGGCAGCCAGACCACCTGGCTCCGCGCCGCCATCTCCAAGCAGGTCGAGGAGCCCGTCGCCGACGACGCGGACACCGACAACACGGCAGATGAGGCCGACGTCACAGCAAAGAGCGAAACGGGAAGTACGATCAGCCCCGACGCGACCGACGTCCCCGACGATCTGTCTGGCCTCGACACCGCCCAGCGCGAGTACCGGGAGCAGCAGCGACGGGACGCCGACGCAGACGGCAAGTGACGGCCGCGCCGTCCGGTGACCCCGGACGGCGCCGAACCCGCGCCGGACGTACCCCGGCGCGCACACGAGAAGAGACAGACGTTGGCGACTGACACCCGGCGCTCGCGGCCGGTTCGCACGATCGTGCTCCTGACGATCCTGACGATCCTGCTGCCCTTCGGCGCCCTCTTGGCAGGTTGGCAGCTCGACGGAAAGTCGAGCGACAATCCGGACGGCGCGAGCCTCGCACCCGGTCTGGCCCTCGACCTCCAGGGCGGCACCCAGGTCATCCTGAAGGCCGTCACCTCGGACGGCTCCGAGATCACCCCGGAGGCGATGGAAGAGGCCATCGGCGTGATCCGGCAGCGGGTGGACGCCAACGGCGTGACCGAGGCCGAGATCGCCAGCCAGGGCGACAACCAGATCGTGGTCGAGATCCCGGGCAAGGTGGACGACGAGACCGTCGCCCTGATCTCCAAGGCCGCGCAGATGAAGTTCCGCCCGGTCCTGGCCATCGGCAACCCGGTCCCGACGGCGCAGCCCTCGGCGAGCCCGTCGGCCTCCGCGGACGGCACGGGCGAGGACGCCCAGGCCGACGGCGGCGACGCGGCCGCGGCGGACGAGCCCACCAAGAAGGAGCTCGCCGAGCAGGACGCGGCCATCAAGGCGGCCACCGACCCGTCCGACCTGGCCCAGATCACGCCGTCGGTCCAGGCCGAGTACGACGCGCTGGACTGCACCGACCCCAAGAACCTCGAGGGCGGCGGCGGGGACAACCCCGACCGGCTGCTCGTCACGTGCGACCAGACCGGCGCGGCCAAGTACATCCTGGGCCCCGTCGAGGTGGACGGCACCAACCTGACCAGCGCGTCGTCGGGCCTCATGCCCGGCGCGAACGGGACGGTCACCAACGAGTGGGGCGTCAACCTCAACTTCAACTCGCAGGGCACCAAGGAGTTCCGTGAGACCACGGAGCGCCTGGTGAACCTGGAGCAGCCGCGCAACCAGTTCGCCATCGTGCTGGACGGCCTCGTCGTCTCGGCGCCGAGCACGAACGTCGCGATCACCAACGGCCAGGCGCAGATCTCCGGCTCCTTCACGCAGCAGTCGGCCGCCACGCTGGCCAACCAGCTCAGCTTCGGCTCGCTGCCGCTGACCTTCCAGGTCGACGGACAGAACCAGATCTCCGCCACGCTCGGTTCCGAGCAGCTCCAGCGCGGCCTGTTCGCCGGCCTCATCGGCCTCGCGCTCGTCGTCGTCTACTCGCTGTTCCAGTACCGTGCGCTCGGCCTGCTCACCGTGGCCTCGCTGGTCGTGGCCGGCGCCATGACCTACGTGGTGATCGCGCTCCTGAGCTGGGGCATGGGCTACCGCCTTTCCCTGCCGGGTGTCGCGGGTCTGATCGTGGCCATCGGCTTCACCGCGGACTCGTTCATCGTGTACTTCGAACGTATCCGGGACGAGCTACGCGACGGCAGATCCCTGCGCCTGGCGGTCCAGCGGGGCTGGGTCCGTGCGCGCCGCACGATCTACGCCGCGAAGGCCGTGAACCTGCTGTCGGCCGTGATCCTGTACTTCATGACCGTCGGCGGTGTGCGCGGCTTCGCGTTCACCCTGGGCCTGACCACGATCATCGACGTCATGGTGGTCATCTGGTTCACGCACCCGATGATGGAGCTGCTCGCCAAGGTGCCGTTCTTCCGTGACGGGCACAAGGCCTCCGGCCTGTCCGCCGACCGCATCGAGGTGACGCCGCGGTACCGGGGCGCCGGCCGGCTGTCCGGCGGGAAGCCCGACGCGACGACGGACGTCCCCGACTTCGGCACCGCCGAGCCCGACCGGGAGCTGGTCACGGCGCAGTCCGTGACCCCGGCGCCGCGCACCGGCGAGGACGGCCGCAGGATGACGATCGCGGAGCGGCGTGCCGCCGAGCGCAAGGCTGCCGCAGGGTCCGCAGACGCGACCCAGCAGGCTCAGAACGAGGAGAACAGCTGATGGCGCGGGGTGGCTTCGCTCAGTGGGGTAACGACCTCTACACCGGTCGTCGGTCGTACCCGATCGTCCAGCGCCGTCGGCTCTGGTACTCGATCGTCGCGCTCTTCTCGGCGGCGTCGGTCCTCGTGCTGGTCTTCCAGGGCCTGAACCTCGGCATCGACTTCCGCGGTGGCTCCGAGTTCACGGTCTCCGGTGCGTCGACCACGGACGAGGACGTCGCGATCGAGGCGGTCGCGACGGTGGCTCCCGGCGAGGAGCCCCACATCAGCCAGGTCGGCGCGAACGCCGTCCGCGTCCAGGTCTCGCAGCTCGACGCCGAGCAGACCGACCAGGTCGGCCAGGCCCTCGCCGACGCCTATGGCGTCGACGTCGGCGAGGTCACGTCGAACTTCATCGGCCCGACCTGGGGCCAGTCCGTGAGCATGCGGGCCCTGTGGGGCACCGTCGCGTTCGTGCTGGCGGCCGCGGTCTTCATGGCGATCTACTTCCGCGCCTGGCGGATGTCGGTGGCGGCCGTCGTCGCGATGCTCACCGACGTGCTGGTCTCGGCCGGCGTGTACGCGGTGATCGGCTGGGAGGTCACGCCGTCGACGATCATCGGCTTCCTGACCATCCTGGGCTTCTCGCTGTACGACAAGATGGTCGTCTTCGACAAGGTGCGTGAGAACACCGCCTCGGTGACCGAGCAGACCCGCAGCACCTACGCCGAGCGGGCCAACCTCGCGGTGAACCAGACCCTGGTCCGGTCCATCAACACCTCCGTGGTGGCGCTGCTGCCCGTCGCGGGCATCCTCTTCGTGGGTGGCTTCCTGCTGGGCGCCGGCACGCTGAAGGACATCTCGCTGTCGCTGTTCGTCGGTATCGCCGCGGGCGCGCTGTCGTCGCTCTTCTTCGCGACGCCGCTCGACGTGACGCTGCGGGAGCGCGAGCCCAAGATCGCGGCCCACACCAAGAAGGTCATGGACCTGCGCGCGGGTCTCGTGGCCGAGGGTGCGGACGAGAGCGTGCTGGCCGCTGCCGCGTCCGGTTCGGCCCAGCTTGTCCCTGGTCACCACCAGGGACAGGCCGCTCAGCCCAGGCGTCGCCGGTAGGCTCACGCCTCGTGGCAGACGACATGACCGACGTCGCCCTCTCCGGCCTGGTGCCGGAG
>NZ_JBHWZO010000040.1:0-30929 GCF_042728455.1 Promicromonospora sp. NPDC060204 | reverse complement strand
ATCTCCCCGGCGTGGACGGAGAAGGAGATGCCCTTGACGGCTTCGATCTTGCCGTAGGCGACCTTGAGGTCCTCGACCTCCAGCCGGGCCTCGAAGGGGATCCTGCGAAAGCCCTCAGTTGCCGCTGCCGCCGCACTCGATCGGGTCCACGGGCGTGGTGCGGCCCTCCTTGTCGGCCGTCACGGTGTGCGCCTGCCAGGCCGTCAGGGCGGGGCACAGCACGTCGACGGGTCCGTAGCCCCAGGTGTCCTGCACCACCTGCAGGTTGCGCACGCTGCCCTCCGTGCCGGCCCGGAACGCGTATCCGCCGCCCTCGACCAGCAGCCCGTCGACGGTCAGCGACGTGTTGCCCTGGCCGCTCGGGTAGAAGAAGGGCGCAGTGCCGTAGCAGTCGGCGGTCTCGCGCATGATGATCCGGGTGTTCCGGACGGTCAGGCTGCCGCCGCCGTAGCCCTGGATGCCGTCGCCGTGCCAGTCGGTGCAGACGTCGGGCGGGACCACCCGGATGAACGAGTCCTCCACGACCACGTCGCCGCACTGCTTGGCACCCACGCGGATGCCCTCGGGCACGCCGTCGATCACCACGTCGCGCACCGTGAACCCGCCGTTGCCGATCACCTGCCGGTCGCCGTCCCCGGTCCGGACGTCGCTCCGGACGAACTCGGACTGCTCGACCAGCAGGCCGGACCCGCACACGGGGGTGTCGTCGTTGACGACCTTGGACCCGACGGCCTGCACGCGGCGCAGCGTCACGTCCGGGGCGTCGACGTAGATGGTGCCGTCCGTGATCCGCAGGTCGCTGACCACGGTGCCCGGCTCGCTGATCCGGAGGTCGCCGGTGTGGGTCTGCTTCGGCGTCCACCCGTCGGGCAGGCCGGCGGTCTCGGGCGTGGGGAAGGTGAGCGCCGCGGCCTCCACGACGGGGTCCGGGGGCTCGCCGGACGGCGTGGGCGTGGCGTCCTGCCCCGTGCCGCCGGAGGAGGCGCCCGGGTCGTCGGGGGACGCGTTCTGGGACACGGCAACCGTGGTCAGCGCGGCGGCGACCAGCGCTCCGACGACCCATCGGAGCGGCACCCACCAGGACGATCGGCCCATGCGAGTCATCCTGGCATGCCGGTCGTCGTCGCTCATCCGGTGGCCTGTGCCCCGGCCGCGGGCCGCGCCGCGGCGACCTGCTCGTAGAGCTCCACCATCCGGTCGACCCGCCGGTCCCAGAGGTGCTCGGCGACGGCGTGCTCGCGGGCCGCCTCGCCCATCCGCAGCCGCAGGTCCGGCTCGGTGACCAGGCGGCGCACCGCGGCGGCGACGTCGCGGGCGAGCTGGGCCGGCGAGTCGGCGGGCAGCCGGAACGCGCACGCGTCGGTCACGTTCGCGCCCGGGCCGCCGCGGTCGCACACCACGAGCGGCAGCCCGTGCGACATCGCCTCGAGCGCGACGGCGCCGCCCGGCTCCCGGTAGCTCGGGAAGACGAAGACGTCGGCGCGCTCGTAGAAGCCGTCGACCTCGGCGCGCGGCACCGCCCCGTGCAGCGTCACCCGGTCCGCCAGGCCCAGCTCCTGCACCAGGTCGGCGCACGCCTGACGGTCGTTGCCGTCCCCGACGACGTCGAGCACCACCGGCAGGTCGCGCAGCGTGGCCATCGCGCGGATCACGTCGCGGGCGCCCTTGGTCCGCACCAGCCGGCCGACGTGCAGCAGCCGCACCGGGCCGGTGCGGCCCCTGCGGTCGATCGGCGGCCGGACCGCGTGCAGGGCCACCTCGCGGAGGGTCTCGAACCGCCGCAGCCGCACGTCGCCGAGGACCTCCTGGACGTAGGGGGCGATGCCCACCACGCAGTCGGCGGACTCGTAGGTGGAGCGCAGGAGCGGGTCGTACCGCAGCCGCAGCCGGTCCAGCGCGCGCAGCCGCTGGTACCACGGGACCACCTCCTCCCGGGCAAAAGCGGGCGGGGACTCCAGGCTGCCGCCGACCGGTCCGACCACCAGGGGGATGCCGAGGCCGACGACGGGGCACGGGTAGCGCATCGCCACGGGCGCCGGCTGGTGCGCCACGTCGAACCGTTCGCCCGCCGCGAGGCGGCCGCGGACCCAGCGCCGGGCCCGCACGTAGAACGGCACGTAGGCCGGCTGGAGCAGGCTGTTGAGCCGCTCCGCCCGGTGCACCAGCGGCGGCTCCGGCCACTCGACCACGCGCACGCCGGGAAGCTGCCGCGACGGCGGCACGTGGCCCTTCTTGTACGTGGACAGCAGCGTCACCGCGAACCGCTCGGAGAGCAGGCTCGCCCACTGGTGGGCGAGCCAGGACTCGCCCACGTCGTTGCCGTCGCACGCGGGTGCCACCAGCAGCACGCTGGCCACGCGAGAGGATCCGGCGGGTTCGTTGACAGCCACCCACCGATAGTGACGGCTGCCGCAGGCCGAATGCAGCCCCGGGCCGGGTGAGAACAGGGGTGAGAAATGCGCCCCAGGCAATACCGGACACCCATTCCCGGGGTCATACTCGCCGACGTGGCACATTCGAAAGATGTCGAGCTCGCCCCCGTCACGACGGACGACCTGCCGCGTGTGGGCGAATTCCTGAGCGTTTATCTCGACGGTTCCCTCACCCCGGGCCAGTGGGCGCGCTCCCTGCGTCCCACCTGGACCACGAGCCACCCCGACCACGGGTTCCTGCTCACGGCCGAGGGCCGGGTCGTGGGCGTGTACGCGGCCCTCTACTCGGAGCAGGACGGCCCCGGGGGGCCACGTGCCGTGTGCAACGTCGCGGCCTGGTGCGTGCTCGACGAGTACCGCCACCACTCGCTGCGGCTGCTGCGCGCCATGCTCGCCCAGCGCGACCGCGAGCTCACCGACCTGTCCCCCAGCGGCACCGTGGTGCCCCTGAACGAACGGCTCGGGTTCCACCACCTGGACACGTCCGGTGCGCTCGTGGTCAACCTCCCGCTGCCCTCGCCGGGCGTGCGCCTGCTGACGGGCCGGGCCGACATCGAGGCCGTGCTTTCGGGCCCTGACCTGGCCGCCTACCGCGACCACGCCGACTCCGCCGCCGCGCGGCACGTGGTGGCGGTCGTCGACGGCAGGCCGTGCTGGGTGGTGTTCCGCAGCGTGCGGCGCAAGCGGCTGCGCCTGTTCGCGTCCGTGCTGCACGTGAGCGACCGCGAGCTGTTCCGCACCGCCGCACCCGCCGTCTACCGGCACCTCCTGCTCGCGCACGGGCTGCCGTTCACCCTGCTGCAGCACCGGGTCAGCGGACCCCGCCCGTGGCACTCCGTGCCCCTGTCCGCGCAGCGGCCGACGATGTACCTGAGCCGCACCGACCAGCCGCCGGAGTCGGTCAGCTACCTCTACAGCGAGCTGACCCAGGTGCCGTGGTGAGCGCCCCACCGAGGTGAAACCACCGCCGCGGGAGGTAATTCACCATTCCCCGGCGGGCGGGTCGCGGATGAGTTCTGTTATCCACCCGGGAATTCACCTTCCGCACCTAATACGAAACGACGGGGCCTGCCGTCCGCCCGGCGCCCCGCGATCCTTTTTTCACCCATTCTGGGTTCACCCGCTTTTCGGCCCTATTCACCCGTCACCCACCTGACGAAAATCGTCGCGAGCGCTTTACCGTGATCTTCGTGACGACCATCCATCAGCATCTCGAGCAACAGGCGCGCCTGCGGCCCGACGCCCCCGCGCTGTCGGCCCGGGACGCGACCCTGACGTACGCGCGGCTGTGGCAGGGCGTGCGCCGGGCCGCGGCCCGGCTCACCGGGCTCGGCGTGGCGCGGCACGACCGGGTGGCCGTCTTCCTGGAGAAGCGGTTCGAGACGGTCGAGGCCCTCTGGGGCACCTCCGTGGCCGGCGGCGTCTTCGTCCCCGTCAACCCGCTGCTCAAGGGCCGGCAGGTCGCGCACGTCGTGCGCGACTCCGGCGCCCGGGTGCTCGTCACCTCGGCCGGCCGGCTGAGCGCCGTCCGCGACCACCTCGGCGACACCGGCCTGACCACGGTGCTGCTCGTCGACCCGGCCGACGGCGGCGTGCCGGACGACCTGCCCCACGTGCCCGGGCTCACGGTGCACCGCTGGACCGACGGCGCGCAGGTGGCTGACGGCGAGCCGCCGGCCGACGAGCCCACGGCGTCCGGCCCCGACACCGACATCGCGGCGATCCTGTACACGTCCGGCAGCACCGGTGCCCCGAAGGGCGTCGTCCTGTCGCACCGCAACCTGGTCGTGGGCGCCACCAGCGTCTCCGGCTACCTGCACAACACGGCCGACGACGTGCTGCTCGCGGTGCTGCCGCTGAGCTTCGACGCCGGCCTGAGCCAGCTCACCACCGCGTTCGCCGTCGGCGCCCACGCGGTGCTGCTCGACTACCTGCTCCCCCGGAACGTCACCGCCGCGTGCGAGAAGTACGGCGTCACCGGCATCACCGGCGTGCCGCCCCTGTGGACGCAGCTCGCGGCGGTCGAGTGGCCGTCGGGCGCCCGATTCGCGCTGCGCTACTTCGCCAACACCGGCGGGCGGATGTCCGGCGCGCTGCTGCACGAGCTGCGCGAGCTGTTCCCCGCGGCCGCGCCGTACCTGATGTACGGGCTGACCGAGTCGTTCCGGTCCACCTACCTCGACCCCGCGCAGGTCGACGCGCGCCCCGACTCGATCGGGCGGGCCATCCCGAACGCGGAGGTCCTGGTGCTGCGCCCGGACGGCACCCCCTGTGAACCCGACGAACCGGGCGAGCTGGTGCACCGCGGCAGCCTCGTCGCGCTCGGCTACTGGAACGACCCGGAGCGGACGGCGGCGCGGTTCCGTCCCGTGCCCGGGTACGACGAGCCGTGGCGCGCCGTGCCGGAGCCCGCCGTGTGGTCGGGCGACACCGTGGTGCGGGACGCCGACGGCTACCTGTACTTCGTGGGCCGCGCCGACGAGATGATCAAGACCTCCGGGTACCGCGTGAGCCCCACCGAGGTGGAGGAGGCGGCGCTGGCCACCGGCCTGGTGCGCGAGGCGGTCGCGATCGGCGTGCCGGACGCCCGGCTGGGGCAGCGCATCGCGCTCGCCGTGCTGGCGCCGGAGCCGGTCGACACCGACCGGCTGCTCAAGGAGATGCGGCAGACGCTGCCCACCTTCATGGTGCCGACGGAGGTCCACGTGGCCACCGCGTTCCCCCGCAACCCCAACGGCAAGCTGGACCGCCCGGCGATCCGTGCGGGGCTGGTCGCGGAGGTGGCCGGGTGACCGCGCAGCCGCTGGTCGCGCCCCACCCCGCCGTGGCGGCCGTGCCCGTCTCGGGCGACGAGATCCTCGTGGGCGGGGTGCCCCTGTCGCGACTGGCCGCCCGGGTCGGGTCCACGCCGTTCTTCGCGTACGACCGCCGGCGCATCACCGACCGGGTCGGCGAGGTCCGGGCCGCGCTCGGCGACGCGGTGCGGCTCGGGTACGCCGTCAAGGCCAACCCGATGCCCGCCGTCGTGCAGCACCTCGCCGGGCTGGTCGACGCGCTCGACGTCGCCTCCGCGCACGAGATGCACACCGCCCTGGACACCGGGACGGACCCGCACCGGATCAGCTTCGCGGGACCCGGCAAGACGCCGGAGGAGATCCGCTCGGCGGTCGCGGCGGGCGTGCTCGTCGAGCTCGAGTCGCAGACCGAGGCGCGCCGAGTCGTGGCGGCCGGGGAGGCGCTCGGCGTCGTCCCCCGGGTGGCGATCCGCGTCAACCCCGACTTCGCCGTGCGCGGCTCGGGGATGCGCATGTCCGGCGGCCCGCAGCAGTTCGGCGTGGACGCCGAGCAGGTCCCCGACCTGCTCCGGTACCTCGGCACGACCGGCGTCGAGATGGCCGGGTTCCACGTCTTCGCGGGGTCCCAGAACCTCGACGCGGAACTCATCGCCGGCGCGCAGCGCGCCACGGCCGACCTGATCGTCGCGCTCGCCGAGCACGCGCCCGGGCCGGTGCGGTACGTGAACCTGGGCGGCGGCCTGGGCATCCCGTACTTCCCCAAGGACCGGCCCGTCGACCTCGCCCGCGTGGGCGAGAGCCTCGCGGCCGTGGTCGCCGGGCAGATCGCCCCGGCGCTGCCCGACGCCGACGTGCACATCGAGCTGGGCCGCTACCTCGTCGGCGAGGCGGGCAGCTACGTGACCCGCGTGATCGACCGCAAGGTCTCGCGCGGCCGCACCTACCTGGTGGTCGACGGCGGCATGCACCACCAGCTCGCCGCATCGGGGAACCTCGGGCAGGTGATCCGGCGCAACTACCCGGTGCTGGTCGGCAACCGGATGGCGTCGGCCGAGACCGAGCAGGCCACCGTCGTCGGCTGCCTCTGCACCCCGCTCGACCTGCTGGCGGACGACGTCCCCCTGCCCCGGGCCGAACCGGACGACCTCGTGGTCGTGCTCCAGGCGGGGGCCTACGGCCTGACCGCCAGCCCGACCGCCTTCCTGGGCCACCCGGCACCCGCCGAAATTCTGGTGTGAGGCGGAGGTGCAGCGAAGGGCGGGGGGCGAGGAACGAGGCACCCGCCCGCAGCGGAACCGCAGCCTCACACCACCAAGAACACAGTCTGACGCCTGGCCCGACGGCCGGTTCCAACCCCTGACAGGAGAGACATGATGAGCAGCGACGTGACAGACGGCCCGGCGGGCACCACGACCGGCGAGGTGTCCCTCTCCGACGTGCTCGAGGTGCTCGGCAAGGTGCTCGGGATCGAGGACCGCGTGGCCTCGTTCGACGCCGGCACCCCCCTCTTCGGCGACCTGCCCGAGCTCGACTCGCTGGCCGTCCTGGAGCTCGTGACCGCCCTCGAGGACCGGTTCGGCATCACGGTGGACGACGACGAGCTCGCCGGCGGGCTGCTGGAGACCGCGGGCAGCCTGCACGCGTTCGTCGGCGCGCGGGCGCGGTGACGGGGAAGGACATGCCATGACCATCGACGAGCAGGGGGCGGCCCGGGTCCAGGACTCGGCCGACGTCGACGAGCGCGCCACGGTCGGCGCCGGCACCACCATCTGGCACCTGGCCCAGGTGCGCGAGGACGCCGTCGTGGGGTCCGGCTGCATCGTGGGACGGGGCGCCTACGTGGGGCCCGGCGTCCGCATCGGTGACGGCTGCAAGCTGCAGAACTACGCCCTGGTCTACGAGCCGGCGGTCCTGGAGGACGGCGTCTTCGTCGGTCCCGCCGCCGTGCTGACCAACGACCTGTACCCGCGGGCGATCACCCCGGACGGGACCGTCAAGACCACCGACGACTGGCACGCCGTCGGCGTCACGATCCGCACCGGCGCCGCGATCGGCGCCCGGGCGGTGTGCGTGGCGCCCGTGACCGTCGGCCGGTGGGCGACCGTCGCGGCGGGCGCCGTCGTGACCGCCGACGTGCCGGACTTCGCGCTCGTCGCCGGGGTGCCGGCCCGGCGCATCCGGTGGGTCGGCCGCGCCGGCGTACCGCTGGAGCGCACCGCCGGGGACGGCTGGCGCTGTCCCGTCACCGGCGACGAGTTCACCGAGTCGGACGGTGTGCTGCGCGAGGCGCCGTCGAACGCGTCTTTTCGGCACTGAACGACCCTCGGTTATTTCTTTTCCAGCCCGCCGTCTCACCTTTCCATCGAAAAGGGTGAACTGACGGGTGAAGGCCCCGGAAAATGGCACCTGGAGCACGACAGAATACAGCGACCCTCATATTATCGTGACCAAGAAATAGCAACGAGAACCGGGCACACACAACGCCCCGAGGCTGCTGTTGCAAGGCCCGGACCACCACCCCCCGGCTCCACCAGGGCGCGTCGACGCCTCGCGATCGACTGCGCCCCAAAACTCATTCCTGGCCAGAGGGAAGGAAGGAATCGACGTGGCGAGCCAGACGATAGGTGGCGGTTTCGAAATTCGCCCGCAGGTCACCGAGAAAAGGGTGAAGAATGCAGCGTCGCGCGGTTTTCACGACGTTCGCGCGCGGCGCGCTCACCCGCAGTGGCAGGTGCGATATCGCGCACGGCTGCGCTACACGGACACGGCCGTCGTCCTCGCCTCGGTGATCCTCGCGTCGGTGCTCGACGCGACCCTGCTGTCCGGCTCCCCCGGGCACCCCGGACCGCTCCGGTCCCTCGCCGTGTCGGCCCTGGTGGCGGTGGTCTGGATCGGCGCGGTGGCCGCGCGCAGCTCCTACGACCTGCGGGTCGTGGGCCGCGACCACACGGAGTACCGGCGCATCTTCGGCGCCACCTGCACGGCCGTGAGCCTGCTCGTGGTCGCCGCCTGGCTCACCGGGTCGGTCGAGCCGCGGGACGTGCTCGCGCAGGCCGTGGTGCTGCCGCTCGGCCTCGCCGGGCTGATCGGCTCCCGCTACGCCTGGCGGCAGTGGGTGGCGCGCACCCGGCGGCGCGGGACGGGCTGCATGACGCCCGTGCTCGTCGTCGGGCACCGCGAGCAGGCCGAGCAGGTGATCCGCCGGCTCAACGGCGCGCCGCACAAGGGCTTCGTGGTGGTGGGCGCCTGCCTGCCGTCCGACGAGACGCCGGCGGGCGAGACGGCCCCCGGCGAGACGCCGCCGCGCGACGGCCTGCCCGGCGACGAGGTGGGCGGCGTGCCCGTGCTCGGCGACCTGTCCCGCGTCGGCGAGGCCGCGGCCCTGGTCCGCGCGAGCGCCGTGGCGGTGAGCGCGTCCGGCAGCATCACCACGGACCTGGTCCGCCGGCTCGGCTGGCAGCTCGAACGGGTCGGCGTCGACCTCATGCTCACCACGGAGCTCGCCGACGTCTCGGCGGCCCGCCTCAGCGTCTCCCCGGCGTCGGGCCTCTCGCTCCTGCACGTGGCCGCGCCCCGCTTCCGGGGGCACAAGTTCCGCGTGAAACAGTGCATCGACTGGCTGCTCGCCGCCGCGATCACGGTGCTGGTGTCGCCGGTGCTGCTCGGCGTGGGGCTGGCCGTCGCGCTGACCAGCAAGGGCCCCCTGTTCTACCTGTCGGAGCGCGTGGGGCGCGACGGCAAGATCTTCCGGATGTTCAAGTTCCGCACCATGCGCGTGGGCGCCGACCGCGAGGTCAAGGCCCTGACCGCGGGGAACGACGGCGCCGGCCCGCTGTTCAAGATGCGCACCGACCCCCGCATCACCCGCGTGGGCCGGGTGCTGCGCCGGTACTCGCTCGACGAGCTGCCCCAGCTCCTCAACGTGCTCGTCGGCCACATGAGCTTGGTGGGCCCCCGGCCGGCCCTGCCGCACGAGGTCGCGGCGTACGAGGAGCGCATGCGGCGCCGGCTGCTGGTCAAGCCCGGGATGACGGGCATGTGGCAGGTCTCCGGCCGGTCCGACCTGCCCTGGGAGGAGGCGGTCCGCCTCGACGTCTACTACGCCGAGAACTGGACGCCGATGCAGGACCTGGCGATCCTCGGGCAGACGGCCCGCGCCGTGGTCTCGGGCCGCGGGGCCTACTGAGGCCGGGCGGGCGGGCCCGGCCGCCCTACCCGGCCCGGTCCGCCCGCCCTCTCCCGGTCAGGCCTTCTCCCACACCGAGACGTGCTTCTCGGAGTCGGCGGTGAACGGCGACCGGTCCCAGCCGGCCCAGCGGTGCCGGAGCCGCAGGCCGGCGATCCGCGCCATGAGGTCCATCTCGGCGGGCCAGGCGTACCGGAACGGCACCGCGCGGAACTGCCCGGTGCCGTCCGGCCGCACGGTCACGTGGTTGGACGTGAAGAGCTGGGTGGCGACGTCGTACCGGTCGAAGCCCACGTAGCCGCTGTCCCCTGCCGCGGGCGCGACGGTGAACGGGACCGTGTCCTGGCCGGGCGGCAGACGGCGCAGGCCCGGCACGCCCACCTCGATCAGGAACAGTCCGCCGGGCCGCAGGTGCGCCGCGGCGTTGACGAAGACGTCGACCTGCCCGTCCTGCGTGGTCACGTTGCTGATCGTGTTGAAGACCAGGTAGGCCAGGGAGAAGTCACCCGGCCGGACGGCGCCGTCGAACCCGTCGAACCGGGTGGTGGTCATGTCGCCGACGGTGACGCCCACGGCGTCCCCGCCGGGCTTGCCGGCGATCCGCGCGGCCATGGCGCGGCTCAGCTCGATGCCGCCCACCCGCACGCCGCGCGCGGCCAGCGGGGCCGCGACACGCCCGGTGCCGACCGCCAGCTCCAGCACGGGGCCGCCGGCCGCGAGCTCCTCCAGCAGGTCGACGGCGGGCGTCACGACCGCCGGGTCGTTCGCGCCGCCCGGACCGTCGTAGTCCACGGCCACGCTCTCGGGGAACTGGCCGTCGCCCGGGTCGTCGCCGGGGCGGTGGGCGAGGTTGCCTGCGGTGCTCGGGGCGGGGTGCGCGTCGTCGGTCACGCGCCCGACGCTATGCCCGGCGCCGGTGCCGGCCCAGCTCTTTTCGAGCCCCTCAGACGTGGACGCGCACCAGCCGCATCGGCGTGTGCGGGATGCCGTCGTCGAGGAAGTCGTCGCCGTCCGCCACGAACCCGTGCTTGCCGTACCAGCCCGTCAGCGGCGACTGGGCGTCCAGCACGACGTCGCGGTCGTCGCCGGCCTCGTCGACGTACTTCAGGGCCGTGCGCATGACGTCGTCGGACAGGCCCTTGCCGCGGGCCTCCTTGGCCAGCGCGACCCGGCCGATGCGCCACACGTCGCCGTCGTCCAGCACGCGGGCGGTGCCGAGCACGCGGGTCCCACCGTCGGACACGGAGTCGGGCGCGGCCTCGGCCAGCAGCACGACCTGCACGGCGCCCGGCTCGACGTCGCGCCCGTCGAGGTCGTGGTACGGGCAGTCCTGCTCCACGACGAAGACGTCCTGACGCAGCTTCCAGACCCCGTAGGCGATGGCGACGTCGAGCTGGGCGAGCGGGGCGGTGATGATCTGCACGCATCGATCCTCGCACGCCCCGCCCCGTGGGCGTCGTGCCGAGGCGCCCCGCCCGGGATCGGCTGCCCACCCGAATTCCTAAGAGCCCCAAGACCCCGAAGAGAGACCTTGAGGCTTTCTTGAGGATCTTCGGCTGGGCCTTGAGCCCGGAGAAGCATGCTGGGAGCGGCCATTCAGAGAGCCCACAAAAAGCATTCCGAGAGCCATCGGAAAAAGCTTTGTGGTCATTCTTCGCCCACCATTCATGATCTCGTCGGGGAGAGCATCGCCATGACCCACGTAGAAACTCGTCGGCCGGCACCGTCCCGTCCCGTGCCCACCAAGGCCTCGACGAGCAGGCCGACCAGCGGCCGCGTCGTGGTGATGATCCCGGCGCACAACGAGTCGGAGGGCATCACCGAGACCGTCACGGCCCTCGGCCACCAGACCCGTCCGCCCGACGAGATCCTGGTCGTCTCGGACAACTCGACGGACGACACGGTCGAGCTCGCCCGGCGCACGGGCGCCCACGTCACCGAGACGGTCGGAAACCGGCACAAGAAGGCCGGGGCCCTCAACCAGGCCCTGGCGACCGTGCTTCCCCGGCTGCGGGACGACGACTTCGTGCTGGTGCAGGACGCCGACAGCGTGCTGGACCCCGGCTTCGTCGAGAGCGCGCTCGCGCACCTCGCCGCCGACGAACGGCTCGGGGCCGTCGGAGGCGTCTTCCGTGGTCAGGACGGCGGAGGGTTCGTCGGTCACCTGCAGCGCAACGAGTACGCGCGCTATGCGCGGGACGTACGGCGGCTCAAGGGCAAGTGCCTGGTCGTCACCGGCACCGCCGCGGTGTTCCGCGTCTCCACGCTCCGGCACGTCCGGGCGGCCCGGCTGTCGCACCACATCCCGGCCGGCGACGGGCAGGGCGGCATCTACGACACGACGGTGCTGACGGAGGACAACGAGATCTCGTTCGCCCTGATGCACCTCGGGTACAAGATCCTGTCGCCCACTGGCTGCACGCTCACGACAGAGGTGATGCCGACCTGGCGGGAGCTCTGGAACCAGCGCCTGCGGTGGAAGCGGGGCGCGATCGAGAACTGCGCCCAGTACGGACTGACCCGGGTCACCGCGCCCTACTGGGGTCGGCAGGTGGTGTCCGTGCTGGGAATCCTGGTGACCGCCGCCTACCTGGCGACGATCATCTGGTCCCTCGTGGCATTTGGATCACTCAACATCCAACCGTTCTGGCTGGCACTGACCGGCGTTTTCGTCGTCGAACGTGTTGTCACTCTGCGAGACCGGGGACCGGTCAGGCAGATGATTGCCGCCACGCTTTACGAGCTGCCGTTCGACCTCTTTCTGCAGGCATGCCATGGAAAGGCATATCTGGACACCGTGATGAACCGAGAAAGGAGATGGTGACATGTACAACGGAGCAGCACTGAGCACGATCGGAGGCGGTGGCGTGGCAGCCCTGGCCGCCACGGGCCCCGACAACGTGCTGTGGCTCGCACTGGCGTCGTTCGCGCTGGTCGCGGCCGGGGTGGCCGTACGACGGATCGTGCCCCGCAAGGAGGGGTGACCTCCGCACAGCCCAAGGGTGCTCGCCACGGATCTCACCGTGGCGAGCACCCTTTCGCGTCAGGCGACGGGCAGGTACCGCCGCCACCAGTCGAGGATGATCTCGAACCGCTGCTGCCGGTGCCGCGGGCGTCCCGACCGCGACAGCTCGTGGTTCTCGCCGGGGAAGACCACCAGCTCCGTCTCCACCCCGTTCCCCTTGAGCGTCGAGTAGTAGCGCTCCGCCTGCGACAGCGGGCAGCGCAGGTCCAGCTCGGAGTGCAGCACGAGCGTGGGCGTCGTCACCTGCCCGGCCACCGCCTGCGGCGACTGCGCCGCGATCTGCTCGGGCTTCTCGCCCACGTACTCCAGGCCGAAGAACGAGCCGATGTCGCTGGTACCGAAGAACACCTCAGGGTCGAGGAACCCGCGCTCCACGACGGCGCCCGCGAACCGGTGGTCGTGGGCGATGGTCCAGGCCGTGAGGTACCCGCCGTACGAGCCGCCGAGCACACCCACGCGGGACCCGTCCAGCCGCCCGTCCGCGGCGACCGCGCCGTCCAGGAAGTCCAGCACGTCGTGCAGGTCCACGGTGCCCATGGCCTGCTTGATCGTGCGGCCGTGTGCCTGCCCGTAGCCGGCCGAGCCGCGCGGGTTGCAGTAGACGACGGCGTACCCGGCGTCGACCAGCACCTGCGTCTCGTCGAACAGCCGCACGTCGTAGGACGCGTAGGGACCGCCGTGGATCATCAGCAGGGTCGGGTGCGTGCCCGTCCCCTCGGGCACCGCGACCCAGCCGTGCACGGGATACCCGTCGCGTCCGGTCACGGTCAGCTCGGTGGGGGTGACGACGCCGGCCGCGCGCAGCGGTGCGGAGAAGTCGGTCCGGGGGTGGATCCCGCCGTCCGCGACGACGCCCACCTCGCCGTAGGTGCCCGCGTCGCCGTAGGCGACGGCGATGGTGCCGCCCCCGACGCCGATGTCGGAGACGAGCACGTCTCCGCCGGTCAGCGGGGTCGTGGTGCCGTCGTCGGACACCTTGACCACCTGCTGGGTGCCCCGGGTGGCAAGGACGAGCAGCACGCCGCCGTCGGGCAGCGGCACCGGCTCGTGACCCAGCTCCTGCGTCTCCGGGTCGGTGAGCCGGCGGGGCTCCGGGTCGGCCCACGCGGACACCACGTACAGGGCGGCGTTGCGCGCCACGAAGTCCTTGCCCTCGGGGCCGTGGTCCTGGGCGAGCACGTACAGCTCGCCGCCCGGGCCGAACGCGACCGCCTGCGGGCCGAGCGTGCCGAGCTCCACCTCGGAGCCGCCGCCGGCGGCGCCCTCGCCCAGCGGGAGCACCCGCAGGATGCTGCGGCCCACCTGGCCCGCGCCCTGCTCGCGCTCGGCGAGCACGGCGATCGAGCGGCCGTCGGGCGTGAAGGCGATCCCGCCGTGGTCGACGTCGTCCGTGGTCACCCGGCGCGGTTCCGGTACCGCGGGGCGCGGCTCGGCCGGGCCCTGCGGGGTCGCGACGGGCTGGACCACGGGCTCCGCGTCGACGTCGGGCACGTCGACGAGGTACACGTGCTGCGGGCGGTCGCGGTGGTAGCCCAGGCCGTTGCGCGTCCAGCTCCACTCCGTGATGCGGCGCGGGCCCTCGGCCCCGGGCGCGATGCCCTCGACCGAGCCGTAGCGGCCCGGCTCGGGCTCACGGCTCAGGAACGCGAGCCGCTTCCCGTCGGGCGACCAGCGGAAGCCGCTCACGCCGAGCGTGCGGTCCGTGACCTGCACGGCCTCGCCGCCCGCGACCGGGAGCACCCAGAGCTGCGGGGCACCCTGCGGCTGCGCGCGCAGGAAGGCGACCAGGGCGCCGTCGGGCGAGAACCGCGGCTCGGTGTCGCGGAAGCCGCGGGTGAGGCGGCGGGGCGTGTCGGTGACGGTGTCGGTGCCCTGGCCGGTGCTGGTGGCGGCGTCCGGGGTGGCGCTCGGGGCGGCGCTCGGGGCGGCGAGGGGGACGCGCCAGAGCTGGCCCACGACGGCGTCGGCCTCCAGGTCGGGCCGGGTCACGGCGACGACGGCCCACGTACCGTCCGGGTGGACGGCGGGCCGGGAGACGGTGCGGATCAGGGGAAGGTCGGCTGCCTGCATGACCCGGACATTACCCTTGCGAACATGTCCGAAACACAGCAGACCGACGCGCCCGGCGCTCACGAGGCCACGAGCGCGCACGAGGCGTGGGGCGCACCGCGCAGCCGTGACCTGACCTGGTACGACCCCCTCCGGACCGCGGCAGAGGCGCCGCTGACGTCAGGCGTCGAGTTCCTGCGCCGGATGCGCGACGGCCTCATCCCGCCGCCGCCGATCGCCTCGCACTTCGGCCTCGATATCGACGAGGTCGAGGAGGGGCGCGTGACCTTCCGGTGCACGCCCGACGAGTCCGGGTACAACCCGATCGGCACGATCCACGGCGGCGTGCTCTGCACGCTGCTCGACACGGTCTGCGGCTGCGCCATCCAGTCGGTGCTGCCGCAGGGCAAGGGCTACACCTCGATCGAGATCAAGGTCAGCTACGTCAAGGCCGTGCGCGGCGGCGGCGGACCGCTCACCGCCGAGGGCACGGTCGTCAAGGCCGGTTCCCGCGTGGGCTTCACGGAGGGCGTGGTGCGGGACGCGACGGGTGCGGTGGTCGCGACGGCGTCGAGCACGCTGCTGATCTTCGACATCCCGACGCCGACGGCCTGACGCACGTGGGCCCGGGCCCGAAGTGCGCTTCTACCCAGTCATTGCGCCCGTAATCACGCTGTTTTCGGGCCCAATTACTGGGTAGAAGCGCACCTTCGCGGCGACGCGGGCCGCGGCCGGCCGAGTCAGCCGTGGGGTCGCGTCAGCCCGTGATGAAGAGGCCGACCACCCACGCGCCCGTCGCGATCAGCGAGCCCACGAGCTGGACGCCGATCGTGATCAGCGTGGCCTGGACGGCGGCCTTGGTGGCGGACCAGGCGGCCGACACGTCCCGGCGGCGCGCCCACTCCAGCAGGAAGATCGCGGCGACGAAGAACAGGAACAGGCCGATCACGGGCAGCACGAAGAAGCCGACGATGCCCGCGATGCCGCCCACGGCGAGGGTCAGCACGGGCACCTCGGCCTTGCGCATGTGCTTGCCGGCGAGGATCCACTGGAACACCTCGGCGACGGCGATGGCGACGGCGGCGATGCCGAACACGACCCACGCCTGGACGCCGCCCGTGAAGATGGCCCACACGAGGATGCCGCCCAGCACGAGCACGGCGCCGGGCAACACCTGAACGACGATGCCGATCAGCCCGACCAGGATTGCGACACCGACGAGTACCTCTGCCCATACGTCCACGGCCGCACACTAGCCTGTTGGTGCAAATCGGACACGGAGCCCGGCGGATATCCTGCTCGCCATGAAGCACGAGGCGGCCGGCTACCTGGCCAGGCTGGGCCTGGAGGCGCGGCCCCCGGCGACGGTCGGGACGCTGTTCGAGATCCACCGGCGGCACGCCGAGCGCATCCCGTACGAAAACCTGCACACCATGCTCGGCGACCCGCCGCCCATCGACGCGACGTCGACCCTGGCGCGACTGGCGGCGGGCGGCAACGCGGGCTACTGCTTCCACCACAACGGCGTCATGACGACGGCGCTGCGGGCGCTCGGCTACGACGTCGTCCCGGCATGGGGCCACAACTGGGACGACGAGGCGGAGCGCCGGGACCTGCACGTCGGGCACCTGGCGCTGACCGTGCGCGGCCTGCCGTCCGACGAGAACCCGGGCGGCGTCTGGTGGCCCGACGTCGGCTGCGGCGACGGGCTGCACGAGCCGCTGCCCCTGGTCGCGGGCGAGTACCGGCAGGGCCCGTTCACCTACCGGCTGGAGGTGCGCGACGACGGCTGGACGTTCCACCACGACGCCCAGGGCAGCTTCGGCGCCGTCGACCTCTTCGACGAGGCGCTCACGCCCGAGCAGGCGGACGCCGCCCATCGCCGCCTGACCGCGCCGGACGGCGGGGCGTACGCCCGCAAGCTGGTGGTGCAACGCCGTCTGCCCGACGCCGCGGAGACGCTGCGCGGCTGCCAGTTCACGCGGACCGGGTCACGCGCCGAGCAGGTCGAGCTCACGGCGTACGACGACTGGCGCGACGGGCTGCGGACGCTGGGCATCATGCTGCAGGGCGTCGACGACGACGCCCTGCGGGGACTGTTCGACCGCAGCCTGGCGGCGCACCGCGACTGGCTGGCGACGCGCTAGCGGCGCCGGCCCGCCCGGTGCGCGCTCGGTATCAGTTCCAGAACACCGCGACCGCGATGTTCACCAGGGTGAGCCCGAGCACGGAGCCCTTGAGGCCCTGCGACACGTTCTCGCCCTTGCGCACCGCGAGGACGGCCAGCACCGCGACGGCGAGCGCGATGATCAGCTTGACGCCGATCTTCGCCATCGACGGGCCGCCGTCGTCCCAGAGGCCGCCCATCTCGGCGATGCCGACCATGATGACGCCCGCGACGACGGCTCCCATGGCACCGTGCGAGACACCCTTGTAGAGGGCCTTGGTCCGCAGCGACGCGATCGAGCCGCCGAAGACGAGCGCCCAGCTCGCGAAGTGCAGGAACACGAAGACGTTGTAGAGGAACTCCATGGTCGGCAGCCTATCCGCGGCGGGGGTCCGAACCACCTGAAATCCGAGCGCCCGGGGCGTTAGTGACAATTTTCACGAGCCTGGCCCTACCGGGCCCGTCAAGGCATCGCGCCCGTCTCGGGTCGCACTAGAAGATCCGCATCCACCAGCGCCGCCTCCACTCCTCGAAGAAACGGTCCTGCTCCGCGACGGAACCCACTTTGCCGGGCGGGGCGTACGAGAAGATCTCGACCAGATGCCTGGACCGCGGCTTCCGCCACCGGTGCAGCAGATACACGAGCGAGCCGGCGGACATCGAGATCGACATCCCCGACACATAGGCATCCACCCGTGCACCGGCGCAGCAGAGCCGATAGCCGAGCGGTTCGACCTGCTCCCGCAACGCTCGCAGCGCATGCCAGGCATCCGGAGCCGCGGCCTCCCAGAACTGGCCCGCGGGAGACTCAAGGCGCAGCACGAATGACTCGTCCGCATCCTCGGTCACGGTGAGAAACCACGACTTGTCCTGGACACCGCCTTTCGCGACCGAGAAGAGGTCCCGACTCGACCGCGCCCCCGCAGTGCTTCTCGGATCAGGCCGATCGCCGTTGCCGAGCGAGGGAACGGGCTCTCCCCGCGCACCTCGTTCCGCGCGCTGCTGAGAGGTCAGTTCCGAATCCAGGTCGGCAAACCAGAGAAACGTCGCGATGGCACGATCGAGTGAACGCGGGCCGCACGCGGCCTTGAACCGCTTTCCGTCGCACACGATATGGAGCCACTCCCCATCGGCGTACTCCATTTCGACGTCGCACCCCCGACCCTCCAACGGCGTCCGCTCAAGGTCGATCGAGACGGTCCAGCCGGGATTGTCGATCGTGTCCACGCTGACGCCGAACTCGTGCTCCCAGTCGCCGTCAGACATCAGGGCATACCAGTCCTGCAATGCCTTCAGGTGAGACATGAGCCCTCCGCTCTCGACGAGTCAGGCTCAAGGTACAAGTCCGGCCCATTCGGCAATCTCCTGCGAGGTCGGCACTCTGCGTCGAGGTCGGCACAGGCCTGTGCCGACCTCGATGCCAACTGCCGACCCGGAAGGGCGCCGCGCGCAACCTGCCGACCTCGGCACCCGGGACCGGACGACAGTGTCCGCGGCAGTTTCCCGACCGTTTAGGTAGGGAAATGCATAGGCAACATTGATGCACTCGATAGACATCCACTATATGGACATGGTCTTCCGCCCTTCCGAACCCGCGGTTACGGTCTTCGCCATGACCAAGGCAGCGCGCATCTCCCTCGTGACACGGCGTCACGAGATGCCCATGTGTGCCATGCCGACCTGTGCCTGCGACCGCTGTCGCAGCTGTCAGCCCTGACGCGCCCCTCGCCCCTGCAAGGTCAGCGCGCGCCGCCGGCCCGCAGCGCTGAGTCCCTGGTCATCCCCGGGAACCGGCTTCTTGTGCCCGCACGACGCGCACCACTCCCCCAGCACGCTCCACGCCCGCGCGCCCCGCACCGAACAGGACCCCGCACATGGTGAACACGGCCCCCACCCCGCCCGAGACCCGCACCCCTGCACGGCGCACGCCCACGACGTCGAAGCGCCCCGCCCGGCCGAACGGCCAGTGGAAGGTCGACGGGACCGCGCCGCTGAACCACAACGAGGAGTTCAAGCAGGAGTCCGACCCGCTGGAGGTGCGCGACCGCATCGAGCGCATCTACGCCAAGGACGGCTTCGACTCGATCCCCGGCGACGACCTGCACGGCCGGTTCCGCTGGTGGGGCCTGTACACGCAGCGCAAGCCCGGGATCGACGGCGGCCGCACCGCCCAGCTCGAGCCGCACGAGCTCGAGGACAAGTTCTTCATGCTGCGCGTTCGCATCGACGGCGGCGCCCTGTCCACCGAGCAACTGCGCACCATCGCGGGCATCAGCACGGAGTTCGGCCGGGGGTCGGCGGACATCACCGACCGGCAGAACCTCCAGCTGCACTGGATCGAGGTCGAGTCGGTGCCGGAGATCTGGCGGCGGCTGGAGGCCGTGGGGCTGAGCACCACCGAGGCCTGCGGCGACGTGCCGCGCGTCATCCTCGGCAGCCCGGTCGCCGGCGTCGCGAAGGACGAGCTGATCGACCCGACGCCCGTGATCGAGCAGATCCAGGAGCGCTTCATCGGCGATCCCGCCCTGGCCAACCTGCCGCGCAAGTTCAAGTCGGCGATCACCGGCCACCCCAGCCTCGACGTCGTGCACGAGATCAACGACATCTCGTTCGTCGCCGTGGACCACCCCGAGCTCGGCATCGGCTACGACCTGTGGGTGGGCGGCGCGCTGTCGACGGCGCCGCGCCTCGCGGAGCGCCTCGGCGTGTTCGTCACCGAGGAGCAGGCGCCCGACGTCTGGCACGGCGTGGTGCGGATCTTCCGCGACTACGGCTACCGCCGGCTGCGCAACAAGGCGCGCCTGAAGTTCCTGCTCGCCGACTGGGGCGTGGACAAGTTCCGCCAGGTGCTGCAGGACGAGTACCTGGGCTACGAGCTGCCCGAGGGCGTCGCCCCGCCGTCGCCCGCCTCGCTGGGGCTGGACGAGCGCGGCGACCACGTCGGGGTGTACGAGCAGCACGACGGCCGGTTCTACGTGGGCGCCGCGCCGACGGTCGGCCGGGTCTCGGGCGAGACCCTGGCCCGGCTGGCCGACCTCGCCGAGACGCACGGCAGCAGCCGCGTCCGCCTGACGCCGCAGCAGAAGCTGCTGGTCCTCGACGTCGCGCAGGAGCAGGTCGAGCCCCTGATCACCGGCCTGGCCGAGCTGGGTCTCCAGGCCCGGCCGAGCCCGTTCCGCCGCAACACCATCGCCTGCACGGGCATCGAGTACTGCAAGCTCGCGATCGTCGAGACCAAGGCGACGTCGGCCGCGGCGATCACCCAGCTGGAGGAGCGCCTCGGGGACCTGTCGAACCTCAAGCCCTTGAGCCTGCACGTCAACGGCTGCCCCAACTCCTGCGCGCGGATCCAGACCGCCGACATCGGCCTCAAGGGCCAGCTCGTCATGGACGACGACGGCAACCAGGTGCCCGGCTTCCAGGTGCACCTGGGCGGCGGTCTGGCCTCGACGGAGCGGGACGACGCCGGGCTCGGGCGCACCGTGCGCGGGCTCAAGGTGACCGCCGACGGCATCGGCGACTACGTGGAGCGGGTCGTGCGCCGGTTCGACGCCGACCACGAGGGCGACGAGACGTTCGCCCAGTGGGCGCACCGCGCCGACGAGGAGGCCCTCCGATGACGGCCCTCAACGAGGCGCCGACGTCGTCCGTCACGCTCTCCGGGGTCGGCGCCGGCGAGAACCCGCGCCTCGCGCGGGTCCGTGCCCGCGCCGCCGCCCGCGAGAGCACCCGCGACGCGCGCCGGGACGCCCGGGCCACGCGCCGCCGTCGGACGCCGGAGGAGCTGCGGGCCGTCGTCGAGCGCGGGCAGGCCCAGCTCCACGCCTCCACCGGCAGCCCCGAGGCCGACGCCGAGGCGGTCATCGCCTGGGCCGTGCGCGAGTTCGGGCCGTGGATGGCCGTGGCCTCCTCGATGCAGGACACCGTGCTGTCGCACCTGGTGGCGCAGCAGCTCCCGTTCGTCGACGTGCTGTTCGGCGACACCGGCTACCACTTCGCGGAGACCCTGGGCACCCGGGGCGCCGTCGAGATCGAGCTGGACGTCAACGTCGTGGACGTGCGCCCCGAGCTGACCGTGGCCGAGCAGGACGCCGCCTACGGACCCAGGCTGCACGACACCGACCCCGAGGCCTGCTGCGCCATGCGCAAGGTCGCGCCGATGAAGAAGGCGCTGGAGGGCTACGAGGCGTGGGCCACCGGCGTGCGCCGCGAGGAGACGGCGGCGCGGGCCAACGCGCCCCTCGTGTCCTGGGACGAGCGCAACGGCGTGGTGAAGATCAACCCGATCGCGGCGTGGACGGACGACCAGGTCGCCGCGTACGCCGCCGAGCACGGGCTGATCGTGAACCCGCTCCTGACCGACGGCTACCCGTCGGTCGGCTGCGAGCCGTGCACCGCGCGGCCGCTGCCGGGGCAGGACGCGCGCTCGGGCCGCTGGGCCGGGCGCGACAAGGACGAGTGTGGTCTCCATGTCTGACGCCGCACAGATCTATCCCCTGGGGCTCCAGGTCGCCGGGCGGCTCGTCGTCGTGGTCGGCGGCGGGCCCGTGGCAGCGCGCCGGGTCCGCTCGCTCCTCGACGCCGGAGCGCGGGTGCGCGTGGTCGCTCCGCACGCCGTGCTCGGCGAGCAGGGAATCGCCGTCGCTTCGGAGTCCTCGGACGACGAGCCGCAGCCGGGAACCGTGGAGTGGGTCCGGCGCGAGTACCGCTCGGGCGACCTCGACGGCGCCTGGCTCGCGCACACAGCCACGGGTTCGGCCGCGACCGACCAGCAGGTGGCCGACGACGCCGAGCGCGCCCGGATCTTCTGCGTCACCGCGGGCGACGCGTCCGTGGGCAGTGCGTGGGTCCCGGCGGTCGCCCGCACCACCCTGACCGACGGCGCCGAGGTGACCGTCGCGGTGACCGCCGGCCGGGACCCGCGGCGTGCGCGGGCGATCCGGGACGCGGTCGCGGGCCAGCTCCAGTCGGGCGCAATGCCGCTGCGGCGGCAACGACCCCGGGGCGGTGCAGGGGCGGACGGTTCCGTTCCCGGCCGCGTCTGGCTCGTCGGCGGCGGCCCGGGCGACACCGGCCTCATCACGGCGCGCGGCCGCGCGGTCCTGGCCCAGGCCGACGTCGTGGTCGTCGACCGCCTCGGCCCGCGCGCCCTGCTCGACGAGCTCGCGCCCGAGGTCGAGGTGATCGACGTCGGCAAGACGAGCGGCAACCACCCGGTGCCGCAGCACGAGATCAACGCGCTGCTGGTCCAGCACGCGAAGGCGGGCCGCGACGTCGTCCGCCTCAAGGGCGGCGACCCGTACGTGTTCGGCCGCGGCGGGGAGGAGCTCGCGGCGTGCCGCGCGGCGGACGTCGAGGTCGAGGTCGTGCCGGGCGTGACGTCGGCGGTCTCCGTGCCGGCGGCCGTCGGCATCCCGGTGACCCACCGCGGCGTCGCCCGCGGCTTCAGCGTCCTGACCGGGCACGACGGCGCCGCGCAGGTGCCCGGCGGACCGGACCACACGCTCGTGCTGCTCATGGGCGTGACCCACCTGGCCGACACGGCGGCAGCCCTGATCACCGCCGACCGCCCGGCCGACACCCCGGCCGCCGTGGTCGAGGACGGCTACGGCCCTCGCCAACGCGTCACGATCGGCACGCTCGCGACGATCGCGGCCCGCGCAGCGGCGGCGAACGTGAAACCCCCGGCCATCATCGTGATAGGCGACGTAGTCCGCCTGTCCCCGTCCTGGCCGCCCCTCTAGCTCGTTGAGTGCTGGGTATTTGTCGGCGCGAAGGCCATCAACCCGCAAATACCCAGCACTCAACGGAACGTCACAGCAGGCGGCGGGCCACCGCCCAGCGGGTCAGCTCGTAGCGGGAGCTGAGCTGCAGCTTGCGGAGCACCGCACTGACGTGCGTCTCGACCGTCTTGATCGAGATGAACAGCTCGCTCGCCACCTCGCGGTACGAGTACCCGCGCGCGATGAGCCGCATGACCTCCTGCTCGCGCTTCGAGAGGCGGTCGAGCTCGTCGTCGGCCACGGCGATGTCGTTCGCGGACGCGCCGAACGCGTCCAGCACGAACCCGGCCAGCCGCGGCGAGAACACGGCGTCGCCGCCTGCGACCTGCACCACCGCGGACGACAGCTCCGACGGCGCGATGTTCTTGGTGACGTAGCCGCGGGCACCCGCCCGGATGACGGAGACGACGTCCTCCGCGGCGTCGGACACGGACAGCGCGAGGAACCGCACGCCGTCGGTCAGCAGGTCGGCGCACCGCTGCACCACCTCGGCGCCGCCGCCGCCGTTGCCGCCGGGCAGGTGCACGTCGAGCAGCACCACGGGCGGGCGGTGCTCGTGCACCTGCGCCACGGCCGTGTCGACGTCGGAGGCCTCGCCGACCACGGTCACGCGGTCGTCCAGCGAGGCGCGCACGCCCGTGCGGAACAGGTGGTGGTCGTCCACGAGCACCACCGGTACCGGGAGCGGCACCAGCCCGCCGCCCGACGCCGTCGCCTGGGTTGTCATCTCGTCGCACCTTCCGCTGTGGTGGGCACGGCGTCGGGGGCCGTCGCGGCCTGCGCCCTGCCGTTCTTCTCGGTCTTCTTCTCGCTGTTCGCGGGCTTCCGGTCACCGTTCGCCGGCTTGCGGTCGCCGTTGGCCGGCTTCCGGTCGCCGTTCGCGGGCCGGCGTTCGCCGTTCGCGGGCTTCTCCAGCGGCATCCGCAGCCGGACCTCGGTGCCCCATCCTTCCCGGCTGACGACCTCGGCGGTGCCGCCACGCCGGCGGACCCGCCCGAGGATCGACTCGCGGACGCCGAACCGGTCGACCGCGATCTCGTCGAGGTCGAACCCTTCGCCCCGGTCGCGGACGAACACCTCGGCCACGTGGTCCGAGACCTCGAGGTACACCGACACGGGCGGCTTGCCGTGCTTGAACGCGTTGAGCATCGCCTCGCGCGCGGCCTGGAGCAGCGCGGCGGTGCACTCGGTGGGCGGGCAGTCGCCCACGACCACGGTCTCCACGGTGAGCGGAGCCACGGCGTCCTCGATCTCCGCGACCAGGTCCTTCAGCTCGGCGGCCACGGACGTGCCCGGCTCCTGCCGGTCGTCGTAGAGCCAGCCGCGCAGCTCGCGCTCCTGGGCGCGGGCCATGCGGGAGACGGCCTCAGGGTCGTTCGCCTGGGCCCGGATCAGGGCGAGGGTCTGGAGCACGGAGTCGTGCAGGTGGGCGGCGATGTCGGCGCGCTCGGACTCGCGGGCGCGGGCGGCGCGCTCGTCGCCGAGCTGCCGCACGAGCCGGATCCACCAGGGCACCGACACGAGCACGAGGCCCGCCACCATCGCGACCGACGCGACGGTGGCCTGCATCAGCACGCTCACGGGCGTGTCCTGGCCCACGAGCATCAGCACGCCGAGCATGGTCAGCACCACGCCGCCGGCCAGACGCAGCAGCGCCGTCCGCGAGCGCAGGAGCGAGCCGGTGCCCGACCCGCCGACCCAGCGGTCGCGGTCGGTCGCGTCGATCTGGCTCCAGGCCAGGGCCACGCCGCCGAGGCCGATGAGGGCGGGCAGCACCCAGGAGGCGACCGGGTCCCACCCCGCGCGGTACGCGACGAGCAGCGCCGCGCCGGACAGCAGGGCCACGCCGAGCCAGATGTCGCGTGCCGCGAGCCGGGAGACCGGCCCGGACAGGCGCATGCGCTCGGCGAGAGAGGGGGCGTTGCGTTCCTGCGCGCCGGCGTCGGCGTCCGCGTCGGTGGTCAGCCGCGGCGCGAGCCGGGCGCGGTCGGTCGGCACCGCGGCGACGGGCACGGTCGGCACACCCGCGGGAATCGTCACCCACCAGAAGACGTAGGCGACCGCCCCGGCCCCGGCGAACCCGGTGAGCACGACGAACGCGATCCGGACCAGCCACACCGGCAGGCCGGTGTGCGCGGCCAGGCCGGCGGCCACGCCGGCCAGCCAGCGGCCGCTGTGTCCCGGCCCGGCCTTGCCGGGTCTGCGGAGGGTGAGTCTTTGGTTCACACCCTGATCGTCACATGTCCTCTGGCCCCTGAACATGGCTGAGCCGGGATCTCAGGGTCCTGCGCGGGGGTAACCAGGGTCGGTTCAGGGCAGGTCCCGATGCCGCATCGGCCGCCGGTCGACAAGCATGGATGTCATGAGCACCGACGAGACGCGTCCCGAGGACGCCACGAGAGAACCGGGTGGCCCGGCCGACGCCAGGTCTGTCGGCCCGGACCCGGTGGACCCCGCGTCCACCCCCGCACCCGACGCAGCCGCCGACCCGAACACCGGCCCTGCACCCGTCGCCCCCGGGCAGCGGCCGTACCCGGAGACGGGCTTCTTCGCCTCGATCCGCCGCGGCCTGTTCCCGCGTTCCGACCAGCGCTGGGTGGGCGGCGTCGCCGGCGGACTCGCCGAGCGCATCGGCTGGGACCCGCTGCTGGTCCGCGGCCTGCTGATCGTCAGCTTCTTCCTCGGCGGCCTCGGCCTCGTCCTGTACGGGGTGGGCTGGGCGCTGCTCCCCGAGCGCGACGGCCGCATCCACCTGCAGGAGGCGGTCCGCGGCAACTTCGACGTCGCCATGCTCGGCGCCGTGGCCGTGTTCCTCATCGGCTTCTCGTGGGGCGGTCCGCTGGGCTGGTGGGACGACGGCGGCTGGCACTGGCTCGTCATCCTCTTCTGGCTGGCGGTCCTGGGCGTGACGCTCTACCTCATCGTGCAGGGCGTGCAGCGGGCCCGGGACAACAACGTGGCCCGGAGCCAGGGCAACGCCCCCGGCGCGCCGGGTGCGCCGACGCCGGGAGCGCCCACGCCGGGCACCCACGTCGGCACCCCGACGCCGGGTACCCCGACCCCGGGCGCTCAGTCCGGCACCACCGCCCCGTTCACGCCCGCGCCGCAGGTCGACTACCGCCGCACCGAGGGCCTGGTCTACGCGACCGGCGCTGGTCCCCGGCACCAGGGCCAGTCCCTGCAGTCGCCGTACCGCCCGGCCCCGACGGCGGCGCTCCCGCCGCAGCCGGTCTACGCCGCGCCCCGGGTGCGGACGTCGCGCGGCCCAGGCGCCGCCGCCGTCGGCATCACGCTCGGCGTGATCCTGCTGGCGGGCGCGCTGCTCCTGGCGGCAGAGCGTCTGGGCGGCGGCGGCTACCTCGACGGCGGCGCGACGCTCCTGGCCGCCTGGCTGGGGATCGGCACCGTGGCGCTGGGCATCGCGATCCTCGTCTCGGGTCTGCGCGGCCGCACCAGCGGCTGGCTCGGCTTCTTCGCCATCGTGGCCCTGGTGTTCGGGGTCGGTTACGTGGGCATCGCCGGCACCGCCGGACCGCGGTGGGTCGACGACGCCGTGGTGAGCAGTCGGCACATCGAGGGCATCATCACCGAGAACGACAACCCGGACGCCGCCACCCTCACCGAGGGCACGATCGCCGTCCAGACGCTGCGCGAGGCCGAGAACGGCTTCTACGTGCAGTGGGGCGACCCGACCATCGACCTGTCGGAGCTCAACCTGTCCCGGGTCGAGCCCGGCGACCCCGTCGTGGTGCCCATCCAGCTCGGCGCGGGCCAGACCTCCGTGATCGTGCCGAAGGACGTGGCGGTCGAGGCGAACGCCTACGTCGCCGCCGGGGTCGTCCAGTGGAACGTCGACGACCAGAACCGCTCCACGAGCGGCGTCGGCTCCGACAACTACTTCGCCAGCGACGCAGTCGGCGACGAGGGCGCCGTGCTCAGCCTCGACATCGAGGCCGGCGCGGGCGAGGTCATCGTCTCCGAGAGCAACTGAAGGAGCACGCCATGACTGACCAGACGAACGACCGGAAGAACCCGAGCGAGACCCCCGGCGGGCCCGAGGGCCAGGACACGAGCGAGAACATGGACCAGAAGACCACGAACGACCCGGACACCACCCAGGTGCTGCCGGCCCAGGCCACCCCGCCCACCCAGAAGATCACGCTGGACGACTCCGGGCGCGAGCCCGAGGCCGCCGCGCCGGAGGGCGAGGTGCACCCCGCCTACGGCATCGCCGCGGCGCGGGTCGAGGCCGAGGCCGCGGCGGCCGAGGTCCACGACGCCCCCGTGCGGGACGACTCCGACCCCCTCGCGCCCCTGCGCGAGCCGGCGCCCGGGGCGACCTCGACGCCGGGGGCGACCCCTCCGCCGTCGGGCAACGGCCCGGCCGCGACGCAGCCCGCGCCGGCCCAACACGGGCCGGCCCACCCCACCCAGGCGGTCCAGCCCGCGCAGGCCGCCGCCCCCAAGCGCGGCCCGCGCGTGGGGACGGCGGTGTGGGGCCTGATCGTGATCGCGGTCGGGCTGGGGATCCTCGCGGTGGCGGCCGGCGTCGTGTTCGACCTGGGCGCGGCCCTGATCGTGCTGCTCGGCGCCGCGGGCGTGATCCTCGTCGCCGGTTCCGTGATCTCCAGCGTCCGACGGCGCTAGGGGGTCCGGGCCAGTCTCTGCAGTGCTCCCCCGATCACGCCCAGGACGATCCCGAGCCCGACCACCAGGGCACAGACCCCGAACGCGACCACCGAGGTGAACAGCGACGCGCGCAGGAACGACGCGTCCATCACGGTGTCGCGGACGGGGTCGTCCTGTGCCAGCTCGGCGTAGGTCGCCCCGCCGGACGCCTCGAGGGCGTGGTGGTTGATGATGTCCGCCTGGGCGTAGGCCGTGAGCGGTCCCTGCACCTGCTGACCTGCAAAGACGCCTCCCATGAACGTGGAGTCGTCGGAGACGGTGATCTTCTCTGCCGAGAGCTGCGTCGCGACGAGAATCCACACGGCGATCCCCGCCACGATCATGATGATCGCGGCGACGATGACGAACACACCAGCACCCTTGACCCCTTTGACGGGGACTTTCGTGTAGTCGCTCATCCCGCAACGCTAAGTACGGACCACCCGCCGCGCGCGGCGTAGCACCAGGCAGGAGGACCGCCGGGTGCGAGGATGGCGGGCGTGCGCATCACCCACGTGTCCGACACGTACCTTCCGCTGCTGGGCGGGATCGAGTCCCAGGTGAGCCGCCTGGCCGCGCAGCAGGTCGCGGCCGGGCACGACGTCGAGGTCGTCACGACCACCCCCGCGGCGCCCGGCGCGCACGGGGTGAGCACCGCCGTCGAGGACGGCGTCGTCGTGCACCGGATCGCGGCGCGGATCCCGGGCCGCTGGCCGATCCACCCCCGCTCCACCGCGCACGTGACCACCCGCCTGCGGGCGGCGATCGACCGGGGCGAGCGACCCGACGTCGTGCACCTGCACATGGGCGTGCTCGCCCCCACGGCGCAGGGCGCGCTGCGGCCCGTGACCCGGCTGGGGCTGCCCGCGGTGCTGACCGTGCACAGCGTGTGGGGCAACGCGTCGCGCCTCTTCGCGGCCGCCGACGCCGCGGCGGGCTGGTCCCGCTGGCCCGTGCGCTGGTCGGCGGTCAGCGAGATGACGGCCGAACCCCTGCGCCGGCTGCTGCGCCCCGGGGCCGACGTCGCGATCCTGCCCAACGGCATCGACCTCGCCGCCTGGCGGGTGCCGCGCACCGAACGCGGGGACCGGCCCGAGGGTGCGGCCGTGCACGTGGTCTCGGCCGCGCGGTTCGCGCCCCGCAAGCGCATGCTCCCGCTGCTGGCCGCGATCGCCGAGGCCGTCGGCCGGCTCCCCGAGGGTGCACTGTTCGTGACGCTCGCCGGCGACGGCCCGGAACGCGCCGCCGCCCGGAAGTTCGTCGCGGAGCACGGCCTGCGCGACGTCGTCTCCCTGCCCGGCCGCCTCACCGCCACCGAGCTCAAGCGGCTGTACGCGCGGGCCGACGTGTACGCCGCGCCCTCCTCCGACGAGGCCTTCGGGATCGCCGCGCTGGAGGCGCAGGCCGCGGGGCTGACCGTGATCGCCCACTCCCGGTCGGGCCTGGCCGAGCGTGTCGTCGACGGCGCCACCGGCCTCCTGGTGCCCGACGACGTCGCGCTGACCGCCGCGCTCGTGCGGCTCGCGGCCGAGCCCGACCTGCTCGACCGGCTGCTGTTGGCCGCGGCGACGCCGCCGGCGGGCGTGGACTGGCCGGACGTCCTGGCCACGACGGACCGGGCCTACGCAGAGGCGGCGACGCTGGCGCGTCAGACCGAGAGGTCGTAGGTCCGGTCGCCGAAGTCCGCGACGATACGGATGCGGCCCCCGAGCGCCGCGACATACGCCTCGATCGTCCCGAGCTCGCTCCGCGAGACGTCACCATGCTCGATCGCGGACACTCGACGCTGGGAGACGCCCATCGCTTCTCCGACGACGGCCTGCGTCATCTTCTGGTCCGCCCGGATCTGCGCGAGCCGGTATGCGGTGATCTCGCGGTCGCTCCGCTCACGCGCGGCTGCTTCACGCTCCGGAGTTGTCGGCCGCCGGGCCTTGACGTCTCGCCACGTGCTGTAGGACTCAGTCATCGCTCATCCTTCCGCTCGCCAACCACTCCGAGTATCGCCTCTCTGCAAGCGCGATCGCCGGTGGATACCACGCATTCCACGACCCAGCCTTGTCGCCGCCGACCAGGAGGCACGCCCTGCGCTCCGGGTCGAAGACGAAGAGTATCCGGACGGTGTCGGCCCGTAGCTCCTTCATCTTGTGCACGGCTCCTCCCGAGACTCGATCAACCGATGGCCGCCCGAGCTGCGGCCCGTGCTCGACGAGCAGTTCGACGCGGGCTGAGACCAGGTCGTAGGCGGAGTCATCGAGAGCGAGGACGAATCGCTCTACTTCCGGGTGCAAGAGGACTTCCCAAGGCATGTCGCATTCTAGAACGTAAGTATTCTAGATCGCAGAAGTTCTACGGTCCAGAGGTTCCCGGTACCCACGTTGCGCTGCGCAGCGAGGGCCCCGCCGATAGCCTCCCCGGGTGAGCCCCTCCGAACCGGCCCCGACGAGCCCGGTCGAACCCTTCGCCGTCCGGCACTACCGGCGGGCGCGGGCCGAGGTGACGCCCTGGGCGCGGAGCATCGGCGTTGTCGCCGTGATCGCCGCGGTGTGGGCCGTCTGGGCGAGCGGGCCGGGCTGGCTCACGCCCGCCTACCTGGTGCTCGCGGTCGCGGGCGCGGCGCTCGGGGTGATCGACGCGCACACCCACCGGCTGCCCGACGCGCTGGTGTTCCCCCTGACCTGGGCGACGGCGGTACTGCTCGCCGTGGCCGCCCTCGGCACCGGGTCGTGGGGCGACCTCGGCCGCGCGGCGCTGGGCGGGATCGCGTTCTTCGCGCTCTACCAGGTGCTGTACCTGGTGTCCCCGCGCGGCGGGATCGGGTACGGCGACGTCAAGCTCTCGCTGAGCCTGGGCGCGTTCCTCACGTGGCACTCGTGGGCCACGCTCCTGGTCGGCGTCTTCGCCGCGCACCTCGTGGCCGGCCTGGTCGCGATCGTGCTGCTGCTCGGCCGCCGAGCCGGCTGGAAGTCGGGCATCGCGTTCGGCCCGTACCTGCTGCTCGGCACCGCGATCGGCCTGACCTGGGTCCGCCTCACCGCCTGATCCGAACCCGCCGCTTTACCGGCAAACGGGATCTCAGTGATTTCACCGAATAACGTCCGATAACCGGTCAACAATGCGGCGAAAACTGCTTTCCGGGTATCAGCGTGCGGGTGAAATCCTCGTCCTTCTATGACCGGCGACAACAGCGTCGCCGGCTGACATGGGGGATTTCTCATGAGGTACGCAGACAAGGTGAAGCGCAGTTCCCGCACCCGCCTGACCGCCGTGGTCTCGGGGGCGCTCATGGTGGTGGCGCTCGGGGCGGCAACGCCCGCCGTGGCAGGGACGGCCGACGGCGCGGGTGCCGCCGGGGTGCAGGTCCAGGAGGTCGGGTCGGCCGCGCCGGTGCTGGTGGAGGACCTGGCGGCGGCGCCCGCGTCCGTCACGGCGACGTACTACTGCGCGGTGCGGGACGGGACGTTCGGGTGCCAGAGCGGCGCGCCCGGCGACGGCCTCGTGGTGGCCGAGCTGTTCCAGCACGCCGAGTTCGGGGGGTGGCGCGTGGTCGTCTTCAACCCGGCGTACAGCTACGGGTGCTCCAGCGGCACCGGCGACAACGAGGGCGGTGCGAACCTCGGCACGTACCAGAACGCCGTGAGCGCCGTGAAGACGTACAACCACTGCGACGTGCGGCTCTTCGACGGAAATGCCAAGAGCGGCGCGGCGACCGGTTTCATCGACCGCGACAACAACCTCGGCAGCTTCAACGACCGGGCGAACTCGTTCGCGATCTCCTGACCGGGAGAGACACCAGGGAAAAGAACTGCGGCCCCGCCCCGGAAAGG
>NZ_JBHWZO010000039.1:0-31092 GCF_042728455.1 Promicromonospora sp. NPDC060204 | reverse complement strand
CCGTCACCGGTGCGCCCCCTCACGCGAAAGCCGAATCAGACCTCGGCGGCGACGATGTCGATGACCTTGCGGCCACGACGGGTGCCGAACTGCACGGCGCCGGCGTCGAGGGCGAACAGGGTGTCGTCCTTGCCGCGGCCGACGTTCACGCCGGGGTGGAAGTGGGTGCCGCGCTGGCGGACGATGATCTCGCCGGCCTTGACGACCTGGCCACCGAAGCGCTTCACGCCGAGGCGCTGGGCGTTGGAGTCACGACCGTTGCGCGAGGAGCTCGCGCCCTTCTTGTGTGCCATCTGGCTGACCTGTCTTTCGGGACGAAGGAAGAAGAAGAAGTATCTAGCTCGCGCGGGCTCGCTCGTCAGAGGTGGCCCGCAGCGGAAGTCACTTGATGCCGGTGACCTTGAGGCGGGTCAGCGACTGGCGGTGGCCCTGGCGCTTCCGGTAACCGGTCTTGTTCTTGTACTTGAGGATCGTGATCTTGGGACCCTTCTCGTCCCGCACGACCTCAGCGGTGACCTTGACCTTCGCCAGCTTCTTCGCGTCGGTGGTCACCTTCTCCCCGTCCACGAGCAGGAGGGCCGGGAGCTCGACGGTCTCACCGGCGCTCGCCTGGACACGGTCCATGACGACGATGGTCCCGACGGACACCTTCTCCTGGCGGCCACCGGCCTTGACGATCGCGTAAACCACGTTCAACTCATCTCTCTAGTCTTGGCGTGCGCGCACGACGGAGATCATCGGCTTTGCTGTGACTCGCTCCGCCGCGGCGGTCGAGTGCGATGCGCCATGGGCACGCAGGACGGGTGCGCAGACAGCACACCGAAGCACAAGGTTACGCGATGCCCTCAGCGGGTTCAAACCGGCGAAGGCGTGGCCTTGCCCACCCTCAGCCAGCACCGGGGCGCACGGATCATTCGCCGGGCCGTCCCCAGCCTGCCACCCGCTCGCGGTTCTCGGCCAGCCACCGCTCGGCGACCTCCTCCGGCTCCTGCCCGTCGTGGTCGACGGCCGCGATGAAGCCGCTGAGGTCCTCGTCCGTGAGGTCGACGTCCCGCAGGACCCGGACCGCCGCGGGCGACGTCTCCGCCAGGGCGGACGCCCAGGCGACGTGCACGTCGACGTTCTCGTCGCCCTGGTCCGCCGCCCAGGGGATCGACGCGAGGCGACGGAGCGAGAACTGCTCGTGGATGCCGTCGGGCTCGTACCCGTAGAAGAGCAGGGGCCGGCCCGAGGCGGCCTCCTGCTCGAGCCGCGCCTTGAAGATCGTCGCGGAGTACGACTCCCCCTCGATCGACTCGTGGCCCGGGCGGTCCAGCCAGGCGGCCAGGTTCTCGGTCGACGCCCAGCCGCGCGGCCCGATCCACATCTCGCCCCGCCCGTCGCCGTCGCTGTCGAAGAGTGCCGAGACCTCGGGGTCGAACAGGTCCTCCGCCTCCGTCAGCACTCTCTCGGAGCCGGCCGCGTCGAGGACGTAGACGCCCTGGGTGCCGGTGTAGGAGTGCTCGCTGAGCTGGATGGTCCCGGCGGCGACCCACTCGCGCACGGCCACCCCCTGGTTCTGGAGCCACAGGTCAGGGTGGACCTGGACGGCCGGGTTCTCGGCGCCCATCCCGGCGACGGCGTCCACGTGGTCCATCTCCTCGACCTCGACCGTCACGTCCGCCGCCGCGAGCGCGCCCTTGAGGACCTCGGCGGTGACGCTCGCGCCCGGCCAGCCGGGGTCGGCGACGGTGACGGTGGCGTCCTCGGTCTCGGGAGCCGCCTGCACCTCGCCCGGGCGCGGGGCGGAGGCGGCGACCGACGTACCGATCTCGCCGTTGAACGCGGTCGGCATGAGCACGACGGCGAGGATGACCAGGGCTGCCGTGCCGAGGTAGAAGGCGTTGAAGCCCCGGCCGGCGGGGAGCGACTCGACCACGCGGATCGGCCCGTCGCCGTCCCGCGTACGGATCCCGTCCCGCACCTGCGCTGCCGTGAACTCGCCGGAGTCGAGGATCTCCGAGGGGAGGTAGTACTTCTTGCCGATCTCGCGGAAGCCCTGCTCCAGCCGCCAGATCTGGCTGCTGAAGCCGTGGATGTTGTTGCGGTCGTAGTCCCGGATCGCGAACATCGCCAGGAACGCGCCACCCGCGAAGACGATCGCGCCGGCGTTGCCCAGCGGGGAGTCGCCGCGCAGCAGCAGCACGAAGACGATGGAGCCGAGGCCGGTGAGCCAGAGGGCCGCCCGCTCGCCGAGCGACAGCCGGTCCAGGTGGATGGAGAGCCAGCCGTTGAAGGCGTCCAGGGCGCTCTCCTGCGCCGGGGTGCGCGTCCCGGCCTCGCCGGACAGGGCGCGCTTGATCCGCAGGGCCCGGCTCTCCTTGCCCTCGGCGGTGGTGTCGTACTCCAGCTCGATGAGGTCCTGGAGCAGCTCGTCCGCCGCGTCCTTGCCCGGCTCGTCGTCGGTGGCGATCAGCCGCCGGACGACGGTGGCCCGCGCGTCGAGCTCCTGCGTACGCCGTCCGGCGACCTGGGCCAGCGTGAAACCGGCGAGGATCGCGAACAGCCCGGTGATCGCCGCCGCCATCTCCGGCACCGAGCTCAGCACGTCGCGCGGCAGCACCTGGGCGGCGAGCGCCACGTACACGGTGGCGACGAGCGACAGGGACAGCGCGTTCATGGACCGGTGGCGCGCGTGCAGGGTCAGGTTGGAGAAGAGGATCAGGACCAGGCCCACGATGGCGATCGGCCGGACCGGCTCGTCGAAGAGCAGGTACAGGAGCACCACGGAGACCGCGGGCGAGAAGTACGGCAGCGAGGACAGCGTGAGCGACTTGTACTCCTGGAACGCCCAGGTCCACGTGATCTCGGCGACCAGGTAGGTCCCGATGCCGATGAGGCCGCAGACCAGCAGCACCTGGGCGTCGAAGGCGTAGAAGCGCAGGGTGTGCCCGCTGACCCACAGCGCCAGCAGCACGGCGGCGAGGGCCGTGGCGTTGGCCACCGAGATCGCGTAGAACGTGGCGATCGGCCGGGAGCCGACCACCCGGTCGAACGATCGGGTCGAGTTGATGGCGAAGGGCAGGTAGAGCCCGCTGCCGACCGCCGCGACGAAGGCCCAGACGATCTCGCCGCTGTCGCCGGACTGCGCCGCCCCGATGTTGGACACGCCGATGGCGGCCGCCCCCACGAACGAGGCCAGCACCATCAGCCACTCGTTCCACCGGAGCCTGGCCGCCGTCGCCGGGGAGAAGACGCGCATGGCGACCACGGCGATCAGGGGCCACGTGAACGCGATGATCGTCGCGTCGACCTTCGGCGCGCCGTACAGGGCGCGGTAGAAGCCGTAATACCAGAGGGCGAGGAAGAGGCCCGACACGGCCGCCGAGCCGACGCCGGAGAGGCTGTTCCGCCCGCCGCGGAGGACGGCCGCGGTCCTCCTCCGCAGCACGAGAGCGCCCACCAGGCTGCTCAGCACCGAGATGGTCCCGGCCACGACGTAGACCTCGGCGTAGTCCCCGCGGTCCCCGATGATCGAGATGAAGACGGGTTTGAGGGACCAGAACGCGACGGCGGTGAGTGCCGCGACGGTGACGGCCGCTACGGACAGCTTCGGGGGGACGGACGTCTCGGTGGCCAAGGCCTCTCCTGGTGGACGCGGTCGGGGCGGGCCGCAGTCTAGGGGCAGGCCGGCACGGAACAGGGCACGTGGCGGGCTGGATCCGCGTGTGTCTACCCTGGGCTCAGGTGATACCTGATGGTTTCCGAGCCGGCCGCCGAGCACGACGACATCGCACGCGCGATGCGCGCCATACCCCGGCGTGACTTCCTGCCCCGGTCCCAGCGGCCGTTCGCCGGCCAGGACCAGCCGCTGCCGATCGGACGCGGCCAGACCTCCTCCCAACCCACGACGGTGGCCGCCATGCTGCGCCTGCTGCGGGTCCCGCTCGGGGCGCGGGTGCTCGATGTCGGCGCGGGCTCCGGCTGGACCACGGCCCTGCTGGCCTACCTGACGGGACCGCAGGGGTACGTGCTCGGCGTCGAGCGCGACAGCCGGCTCGCCGAGTGGGGCGCCGCCAACGTCGGGCGCACCGGGATGGGCTGGGCGACGCTCGTGCAGTCGGCGCCCGGTGTGCTCGGCCACCCGCAGGAGAGCGGCTGGGACCGCATCCTGGTGTCGGCGTCCGCGGCCGCGCTGCCGCGCACCCTGGTGGAGCAGGTGGGGATCGGCGGCCGGATGGTGATCCCCGTCCGGACCACGCTGCTCCTCATCGAGCGCCTGCCCGACGGGCGCACCCGCGCGACGGACCACGGCGGCTACCGCTTCGTGCCCCTGATCGAGGACTGACGGAACGAGGACTGACACCCGCGTCCGAAATGTCTGGTGAAGGTAAACACATCGTCTACAACTCTTCGCGAGGCGTCCACAACTGCCCCTCGGCGCGCCAACCTACGGTCCCGTAGGCTCAAGGGCATCTGCACGACGGGCGGCACCGTCCGACTCCACGGCTGGGAAGTCGACCCCGAGCATCTGAGGTCCAGATGGCCCAAACGGCCCCCGTCGTCCGCGACGGCTTTCGCCCGACCACACCCCGCGATCCCGACGCCCAGCCCGTGACCAGCACCTACTCGTCCCTGGCCCGCACCGTGCGCGACGCCGGGCTGCTGGGCCGGGCCCACGGCTACTACGCCTGGACCCTCGGTGTGCTCACCGTGGCGCTCGGCGGGATCGTCACCGGGTTCGTGCTCCTGGGCGACTCGTGGTTCCAGCTCCTGATGGCCGGCGCGCTCGGGCTCGTCCTGACGCAGTTCGCCTTCGTGGCCCACGAGGCCTCGCACCGCCAGGTCTTCCAGTCCGGCCCGCGCAACGACCGCGTGGGTCGCTTGCTGGCCAACGCGGTCGTCGGCATCAGCTACTCGTGGTGGATGACCAAGCACACCCGGCACCACGCCAACCCCAACAAGATGGGGAAGGACCCGGACATCGAGAACGACACGATCGCGTTCACGGAGGAGGGCGTCCGGCAGCACCGCGGGCTGAAGCGGTGGATCAACCGCTACCAGGGCTGGCTGTTCTTCCCGCTCCTCACGCTCGAGGGCCTGAACCTGCACGTCCTCTCGATCCGCTCGTTGTTCACCGGCGGCCCCGAGACGCTGCGCGCCCGTATCCGCGAGCTCGTCACCATCGCCGTGCGCCTCTCCGCCTACGTCGCGGTCCTGTTCTGGGTGCTGTCGCCTGGCCTGGCCTTCGCGTTCCTCGGCGTGCAGCTCGCGGTGTTCGGCGTCTACATGGGCGCGTCGTTCGCCCCGAACCACAAGGGCATGGCGATCATCCCCGCCGACAGCCGGATCGACTTCCTGTCCAAGCAGGTGCTCACCTCGCGGAACATCCGCGGCGGGCGGTTCATGAACATCCTCATGGGTGGGCTCAACTTCCAGATCGAGCACCACCTCTTCCCGAGCATGCCGCGCCCGCACCTCATCCGGACCGCGGAGATCGTCCGGGAGCACTGCGCCACCCTCGGCATCCCCTACACGGAGACCAGCCTGGCGCAGTCGTACGTGATCGTCGTCAACTACCTCAACAAGGTGGGGCTCGCCGCGCGGGACCCGTTCGACTGCCCGCAGTACAAGCTGATGCGCAAGGTCTGACGGCGGCGGCCCCGCGCCGGTAGCTCCGCGCCCGCGCCCGTCACGGCACGACGACGGCGTGCCGCCGGCAGCGGGCCTCGTACGACTCCGACCCGCCCACGTGGGCCGCGACCGGCACGAGCGCGTCGCCCGGCTGAACGTCGTCCGGCTGAACGTCGTCCGGCTGCGCGGAGCCGGTGTGCGGCACGGTCGGCGCGCCGGGCAGGCGGACATGGAAGGCGGCGTCCGCCCCGCAGACCGAGCACACCGCCGTGAGCTTCTCCACGGACTCGGCCAGCGCCATGAGCTCGGGCAGGGGCGCGAAGGGCTGCCCGTCGAAGGTGACGGACAGCCCCGCGACGACCACCACGAGCCCGCGGTCCGCCAGGCCGGAGACGACGGGCACCAGGCCGGCCCCGAAGAACTGGGCCTCGTCGACGGCGACGAGCTCGGTCCCGGGACCGAGCAGGCCGGGGATCTCCCCGGCGTCCGACACCGTGTGCGACGGCACGCCCTGGCCGGAGTGCGACGTCACCCGGCCGACGCCGCGCCGGTCGTCCAGCGCGTGGCTCACCACCACCACCTCGCGCCGCGCGATCCGGGCGCGACGCACCCGGCGGAGCAGCTCCTCGGACTTGCCCGCGAACATCGGGCCGGCGATGACCTCGAGGCGCCCGGCGCCCAGACCGTCTTTCATGGGCGCCAGTCAAGCATTCCGTTACGTTGTCCGGCATGGCAGCCGACGTCGACACCGTTCTGTTCCTGCCCGGCCTGGGCGCCGGCAAGGACCCCTGGGCTGCCCAGCTCAGCAGCCTGCCGGCCGGGTTGACCGGGCTGGCGCCGGACATCCCGGGCCTCGACCGGGCCGCCGAGCCCGGTGCGTTCACGCTGGCCGACGCCGCTCGCGAGCTGTGCCGGCTGCTCGACGAACGGGGCCTCGACCGGGTCCACGTCTGCGGCCTGTCGCTCGGCGCGATGACGGCGACCCGGCTCGCGCTCGACTTCCCCGACCGGGTCGCGTCCCTCGTGCTGTCGGGCAGCCAGGTGCGGCCCCACCCGGCGCTCATGGCGATCCAGCGCACGATCGTCCGGATGCTGCCGGAGAGCACCGCAGCCGGCATGGAGATGACCAAGGCGCAGTGGCTCGGCGCCCTCCGGGTCGTCGCGGACATGGACTTCCGGGCCGGGCTGCCGAGCATCGAGGCGCCGACGCTCGTCCTGTGCGGCAGCCGCGACGTCGCGAACATCCCGGCGGCGCGTGAGCTGGCCGCCCGGATCCCGCACGCGGAGCTGCGCATCGTCCCGCGTGCGGGACACCCCTGGAGCGTCCAGCTCCCCGAGCTCTTCTCGCAGACGATCGCCGACTTCTACGGGCGGCTGTCGCGGGACGGCTGACGCCGCCCCGCGACCCACGGCCCCGGGGCCCGAAACCACCGCGACCTGAGGCAACCGCGACCTACAGCACCCGAGCCACGCCCGGGATGCGCCGCAGCAGGTAGGCGACGCCCCAGCACAGCGGCACCGACAGGGCCAGCAGCACCAGGAACTTCACGCCCGCGGGGGCCACGAGCGGCGACAGCAGCACCGCGACGCCCACCAGCACCAGCGGGTGGATGACGTACACCGCGAACGAGTGCTGCGCGGCGAACCGGGCCCAGGCCGGCTGGCCGGAGAACCGCTCCCGGAACAGCACCAGCAGGCCCACGACCGCACCGATCGCGACGACGTTCTCGGCGAGGCTCTGGCCGAGCAGCGCGAGGATCCCGGCGTCCGGCGCGCTCGCGAGGGCCGACAGGCCCAGCGCCGGCGCCACGCCGACGAGCGCCACGATCAGCGCGACCCGGCCCTGCCGCGCCGTGAGCGCGGTCAGCCAGCCCCGGCGCGCGGCGAGCAGCCCCGCGACGAAGAGCAGCACGTACTGCGGCAGGTAGGCCGGCGACGGGAGGCCGACGCCCACCCAGTACGTACCCATCGGCACGGCGAGCCGCCAGAGGGCGGTCACGACGGTCAGGACCGCGACGAACCCGGCGATCGCGCGGAAGCTCAGGGGCTGGGCCACCAGGGCCGGGGCGGCGTCAGCGGCGACGTCTGCGGCGACCTCCGGACCGACGAGCGCACCCCGCCGGGCCGCGGACCGTGCCCGCAGGGCGCGGAAGGCCGCGTAGGCGAGGGACAGCACGAGGAGCACCTCGACGAACCACATCGGCCCGGGGTCGCCCACGCTGAACCAGAAGTGGAGGAACGACTCCCCCGCCGCGCGGCGCTCGGGCCAGCCCGGCAGGGACAGCACCGGCCGCGCGACCAGCCAGAAGGCGACCAGCGGGACGCCCAGCCGGACGATCCGGTCGCGGGCGAAAGCGCCCGGCCCCTTGCGGTCCGCCGAACCGGGGACGAACAGGCCGGAGAGCAGGAAGAAGGAGCCCATGAACCAGAGCTGGTTCGCGATCACGAACACCATGAGCGCGAGCCCGGACAGGCTCTCGCTCGGCTCGGTCCAGTACCAGATCGGGAGCGCGCCGTAGGTCAGCGCGCAGTGGTGGGCCAGGACCAGCACGGTCAGCAGGATCCGCAGGTTGTCGACGTACCCCAGCCGGGTGGTCGGCCTCGCGGCGATCGTTGTCATCTCGGTCTCCGTCGTCTCGGTCGCGCTTCGTTGGTTCGTTACTCGACTAATGAACCACAGAACGTGCCCGGCACGCAACAAAACCCGGGGCGCAACAAAAAAACGAGGGCCGCCACCTCGCGGTGGCGACCCTCGTCCGGATCAGGTCAGCGGCCCATCAGCCGCGCCCAGAATCCCCTCTTCGGCTCAGGCGACCTCGTCGCCAGCTCCTTTGGGCGGTTCCGGCTGCCCAGTGCCGGAGCCCCCCTCCGGCGTGTCGCTCGCCGACGTCGCGGCGTCCGCCGGCGAGTCCGCGGAGGCGGAGGTGTCAGCGGCAGCCGGCGAAGCGGCGGACGACGCGGAGCCCGACGAACCCGACCCGGCGGCGGGCAGCTGGATCTGGTCCAGCGTGGCGGGCCCGCCCTCCGCCGCGTCCTGCGTCTCGTGCGCGTGCTGCGCCGCGGCGGCGATCGTCGCGAGCGTGGCCTTCACGGCCTCGCGCGCCTCGGACCGCTCCTCGGGCAGGCTGGCGACCGGAGCCGCCTGCTCCGGCGCGGGGGCCACCTTCTCCTTGGCCTCCTTGCCGCGCTTGCGGCGCGACCGCGCGGCGCGCGGGCTCTCCTCGACCGCGGCGGAACCGGGGCCGACGCCGGAGCCCGGCTTCTCGATCGGCTCCTCGTGCACGATGAAGCCGCGGCCCTTGCAGTGCTCGCAGGTCTCGGAGAACGCCTCGACCAGACCCTGGCCCACACGCTTGCGCGTCATCTGGACCAGGCCCAGCGAGGTCACCTCCGCCACCTGGTGCTTGGTGCGGTCCCGGCCGAGGCACTCGACGAGGCGACGCAGCACGAGGTCGCGGTTGGACTCCAGCACCATGTCGATGAAGTCGATGACGATGATGCCGCCGATGTCGCGCAGGCGGAGCTGCCGCACGATCTCCTCGGCCGCCTCGAGGTTGTTCCGCGTGACGGTCTCCTCGAGCGTGCCGCCCGCACCGGTGAACTTGCCGGTGTTGACGTCCACGACGGTCATGGCCTCGGTGCGGTCGATGACCAGCGAGCCACCCGAGGGCAGCCAGACCTTGCGGTCCATGCCCTTGGCGAGCTGCTCGTCCACGCGGTGCACCGTGAACACGTCGGTGTTCTCGACCCACTTGGACACGCGCTCGCGCAGGTCCGGGGCCAGCTCCTCGACGTAGTGCGCGATCTCGTCCCACGCGCCCTCGCCCTGCACCACCAGCGACGAGAAGTCGTCGTTGAAGATGTCGCGGACCACGCGGATCGCCATGTCCGGCTCACCCTGCAGCAGGGCGGGCGCGGAGGCCTTCTTGGACTTGGCCTGGATGGCGTCCCACTGGCCCTGCAGGCGCTCGACGTCGGCGCGCAGCTCGTCCTCGCTCGCCCCCTCGGCGGCGGTGCGCACGATGACGCCCGCGCCCTCGGGCACGACCTCGCGAAGGATCTTCTTGAGGCGCGACCGCTCGGTGTCGGGCAGCTTGCGGCTGATGCCGGTCATGCCGCCGCCGGGCACGAACACGAGGTACCGGCCGGCCAGGGTGACCTGGCTCGTGAGCCGGGCGCCCTTGTGCCCGATCGGGTCCTTGGTGACCTGCACCAGGACGGAGTCGCCCGACTTGAGCGCCTGCTCGATGCGGCGCGGCTGACCCTCCAGGCCCGCCGCGTCCCAGTTGACCTCGCCCGCGTAGAGCACGGCGTTGCGGCCCTTGCCGACGTCGACGAACGCGGCCTCCATGGAGGGCAGCACGTTCTGGACGCGGCCCAGGTACACGTTGCCGGCCATCGACGCCTGCGACTGCTGCGAGACGTAGTGCTCCACGAGCACGCCGTCCTCCAGCACCGCGATCTGCGTACGCCCGTCCTTCTCGCGCACGATCATCGACCGCTGCACCGACTCGCGGCGGGCCAGGAACTCGGCCTCGGTGATGATCTGGCGACGACGGCCGTGGTCGCGGCCCTCGCGGCGACGCTGGCGCTTCGCCTCCAGGCGGGTCGAGCCCTTGAGCGCGGTGACCTCGTCGCTGCGGCTCGTGCGGGCGGCCGCGGCCTCGGCCCGCTCGCCGCGGGTGCCCCGGCGACGCCGGCGCCGACGACGGCTGCCGCCCTCGCCCTCGCCGTCACCGTCGGCCTCGTCACCCTCTGCGGCGTCCTGGCCGGCGTCCTCGGCGTCGCCGTCCTCGTCCGCGGACGACTGCGCGTCCTCCTCGGACTCGTCGTCCTGGTCCTCGTCCGCCGAGTCGTCCATGTCGTCCGAACGGGTGCGGCCGCCACGGCGGCCTCGGCCACCCCGGCGACGACGACGGCGCGACGGGCGCACCTCCTCGTCGTCGTACTCCTCGAAGTCCGCCGGGGCGAGCTCCTCGAGCTCGACGCCCTCGGCGACCAGCTCCTCCTCGATCGCGCCGACCTCGTCGACCGCTGCCGCGTCGTCCTCGCTCAGGTCGGCGACGATGAACTGCGGGGCGGCCGCGGCGGCCGCGGGAGCGGGCGTCTCGGCCGTGGTGTCACCCGTGGGTTCGGCGTCGGCCGGCGCGCTCTCCTGCGCGATGTCCGGGGTGCCGGCCTGCGTGGCGGGCTCGGCCGCGGGCCGCGCGGCCGGCTCGCCCGTGCGGCGCACGGCCCGGCGCGAGCCGGTCCTGCGGGTGCGGGGCTCCGGCGTGGTCTCGGCCGGGGCCTGCGCGGGCGCGTCGGCGACAGGCGCCTCGGCGACGGGCGCCTCGGCGGCCGGGGTCGCGGGGGCCTCGGTCCGGGGTGCGCGGCGCTCGGGGGCGGCCTGCTCGGGGGCGGGCTCGACCGGGCGGGCGACAGGGCGTGCGAACTGCGGCGTCAGGTCCTGCGGACGCGCCGGCCCGGCGGGGGCCTGCGCGCGGCGGGAACGGCGCGCCGACGAGTCGTCGGGCGCCTGGAAGAGCAGCGCGGTCGTCGCCAGGCGCGGCACGCGCGTGCCGGAGGTCGTCGCGGCGGGCGACGTCGCAGGCTGCGCGGGCGCCTCGGGCTGCTCAAACGCCGGGCGGCGACCGCCGCGACGCGTGCGGGACCGGGCGTCGGGCTCGGCCGGAGCCTCCGCGGCGGGCGCTGCCGCAGCGGGCGCCTCTGCGGGGGCCGGCTCAGCCGGTGCGGCCTCCGCCGACGTCGGCTCGACGGCCTGCTCCGAGGCGGGCTTGCGGCGCGACCGGCTGCGCTTGGGCGCGGGCTCGGCCTCGGGCTGCGCCGTGGCCTCGGCGGACGGCTCGGCCGTGGCGGCCTCCGCCGTCGGCTCGGCCTTGCGACGGGTCCGGCGCTTCGGCGCGGCCTGCTCCGCCTCGGCGGCGGGCTCGGCGGCCGGGCCGCCGGGCAGCACGATGTCGTCGAGGCTCGCGACCCCACGGGCCGGCGCCTCGGCGGCCTCGGCCGCGACGGGCTCCGGCAGGTCGAGGTCGAGCGGGGCGGCCTGCTCGGCGGACGCCTCGGGCTCGGCAGACGTCTCAGGCTCGGCAGGCGCCTCGGGCTCCGCGGGAACCTCGGGCTCGGCAGCCACGACGGCCTCGGGCTCGGCAGCCACGACGGCCTCGGGCTCGGGCTCGACGGCGGGAGCCGCCTCCGTGGTGATCTCCGTCTCGGCGGGCGCGATCTCCTCGGCCACGACGGGCTCGGCGGCGACCGGCTGGTCCGTCGTCGGCTCCTCGACGGGCGCGGGAGCGGCGGGCACCTCGACCGCGGTGGGCGAGGAGACGCCGCGCGTGGCGCGGCGGCGCGGGCGCTTGGTGGTGGGCTCACCGGCCGTGGGGGCCGCGGAGGTCGCGACCGCCGCGGTGCCGCCCGTGGTCACGGGCTGGCTCTCCGCCGGGGCGGCGGGGGCGTCGGACGCGCCGACGACGATGGGCTCCACGTTGGTGGCCGTCGAGACGACGGACCGCGTGGCCCGACGACGCGGGCGCTTGGCGGGCGCAGCGTCCGCCGGAGCCTCCCCACCAGTGGTGACCTGGGCGTTCGCCTCAGGTGCGTCGTGATCATCCTGTGACCCGATGGTCGAACCGGTGGTGCTGGAAGGCGTCACGTGAGGTGCTCCTGTAGCCGGCGTCCGCTCCACACCATGCGGACCGCCAGGCGGTCGGTCGTCCGGTGGATGCGCCGCGGCGAAGCGACACATCTGGACGGAAGTCTCGGCTGCGGCCCTGTTCCTGCGATCTTCGCGGACGCCTGCGGCCACGTTCTGTCGTGACTGCGGCACCGCGTGCGGATCGCGGGCAGTGTTGGACTCTGCAGTCCACGCAGGGATGTGGCCTGCGCGGGTTCGACCAGTATCGCACAGGAGACCATGCCTGTACCGCCCACATCTGAGCCTTGGGCAACAAAGAGCCAAACCGCGCTCCAAGTCCGTGTACAGTGCCTTGTGAAGACATTCACAAGCGACGGTCTCACCCCGCGGCGACGCGCGGACCTGGCAGATCAGGCCTAGCGTCCGAAGGGAAGAAGCCGTTTCGGAGACACACCTCAGGAGCCCGGAGTGGAAGCTCTCGACCTGGCACGCTGGCAGTTCGGCATCACCACCGTCTATCACTTCATCTTCGTCCCGCTCACGATCGGGCTGGCGCCGCTCGTCGCGATCATGCAGACCGCCTGGGTGCGGACGGGCAACGAGCGCTGGCTGAGGCTGACCAAGTTCTTCGGCAAGCTCTTCCTGATCAACTTCGCGCTCGGCGTCGTGACGGGCATCGTGCAGGAGTTCCAGTTCGGCATGAACTGGAGCGAGTACTCCCGGTTCGTCGGCGACGTGTTCGGCGCACCGCTGGCCATGGAGGCCCTCGCCGCGTTCTTCGTGGAGTCGACGTTCCTCGGCCTGTGGATCTTCGGCTGGGACCGCCTGAACAAGAAGGTGCACCTGGCCTGCATCTGGGCCGTGGCCATCGCGGTGAACCTGTCGGCATTCTTCATCCTGGCCGCCAACTCCTGGATGCAGCACCCCGTGGGCGCCCGGTTCAACCCCGAGACCGGCCGCGCCGAGATGGAGTCGATCTGGGCGATCCTCGCCAACAACACGCTGTGGGCGGCCTTCCCGCACGCCGTCGCGGCGGCGTTCCTGACGGCCGGGACGTTCGTGGCGGGCATCGCCGCCTGGTGGATGGTGCGCCTGGCCCGGACCAAGAAGCCGGAGTCCGTCGAGCTCGCCCGGAACGTGTACCGCCCCGCCGTGATCCTCGGCACAGTGGTGATGCTGGTGGCCGGCGTCGGCGTGGCGCTGACGGGCGACGCCCAGGGCAAGCTGATGTTCGAGCAGCAGCCCGGGAAGATGGCGTCCGCCGAGGCGCTGTGCGAGGGCGAGGAGGCGGCGAACTTCTCGATCCTCACGATCGGCGACCTGTCCAACTCGTGCGAGGGCGTGCGGCACATCTTGGAGGTGCCCGGCCTGGCCAGCTACCTCGGCACCGGCCACTTCTCGGGGCCGGAGAGCTTCCTGCCCGGCGTCAACGACGTGCAGCAGGAGTACTCCGAGCGGTACGGCGACACCGACGACGCCGGCAACGCCATCTCGTACACGCCCAACCTCGCCGTCACCTACTGGAGCTTCCGGCTCATGATCGGGTTCGCGGCCGGGTCCGTGCTGCTCGCCCTGGCCGCGCTCTGGTTCACGCGCGGCGGCCGGGTCAGCGACAACAAGTGGCTCGCCCGCATCGGCATCATCGCGATCCCCACGCCGTTCCTCGCCTCGTCGTTCGGCTGGATCTTCACGGAGATGGGCCGCCAGCCCTGGGTGGTGGCCCCGAACCCCACCGGCATCGACCAGATCCGCCTGCTCACCATGCGCGGGGTCTCGGAGGTGGTGAGCCCGGGCATGGTGCTCACCTCGATGATCGTGTTCACCCTGCTCTACGGCGTGCTGGCCTTCGTCTGGTACCGGCTCATGCACCGGTACACGATCGAGGGCGTACCCACGACGGTCCGCGACGAGTCGCCCGAGGCCGCCTCGGACGACTCCGACCGGCCCCTCTCCTTCGCCTACTGACCCCCGTCCGCAAGACCTGACCTGACTCAGACAAGGAAGTGACCGTGGACCTCGCACTCCTGTGGTTCTTCATCATCGCGATCCTGTGGACCGGGTACCTCGTGCTCGAGGGGTTCGACTTCGGCGTCGGGATGCTCATGTCCCTGCTCCCGCGCGGCCGGGCCGAGCACCGGGAGAAGGAACGGCGCGTCCTGCTGAACACCATCGGGCCCGTCTGGGACGGCAACGAGGTGTGGCTGATCACCGCGGGCGGCGCCACCTTCGCGGCGTTCCCCGAGTGGTACGCCACCCTGTTCTCCGGGTTCTACCTGCCGCTGCTGCTGATCCTGGTGGCGTTGATCGTGCGCGGCGTCGCCATCGAGTACCGCGGCAAGATCGCGGACGCCGTCTGGTCGCGGCGCTGCGACCTCGCGATCCAGGTGGGCTCCTGGGTGCCCGCCGTGCTCTGGGGCGTCGCGTTCGCCAACCTGGTGCGCGGCGTCCAGCTCGACGAGGCGCACCAGTACGTGGGCGGCTTCTGGGCCCTGATCAACCCGTTCTCGCTGCTCGGCGGGGCCACGACGCTCGTGCTGTTCCTACTGCACGGGTCCGTGTTCGTGGCGCTCAAGACCGACGGCGACATCCGGGCGCGGGCCCGGCGGTTCGCCGGCGTGCTGTCCCTGGTCGCCGTGCTGGTGGCCGGCGGCTGGGCGGTCTGGGCGCAGGTCGCGTTCTCCGCCACCTGGACGTGGGCCGCCGTCGCGGTCGCCGCGCTGTCCCTGATCGGTGTGGTGCTGACGAACCGGGTCGGGCGCGAGGGCTGGGCCTTCGGCCTGTCGGCCGTGACGATCATCGCGGCCACGGTGCTCGTCTTCGGCTCCATGTACCCCGACGTCATGCCCGGCCTGGACGGCGGCAACTCCCTGACCATCGCCGAGGCGTCGTCGACCCCGTACACCCTCACCATCATGACCTGGGTGGCCGCGTTCCTCACGCCGCTGGTGATCCTGTACCAGGGCTGGACCTACTGGGTCTTCCGGCGCCGGCTCACCGTGGACCACATCCCCGCCCCGGTGGGCCTGACCTGGAAGAAGATCAAGGAGTCGGCGTTCTGAGCCGGACCCCGGACAGGTACGGGAACATCACGTCATGAAGCCCCTCGACCCCCGCCTGCTGCGCCAGGTGCACGCGGCCCGCTGGTACGTGGCGCTCACGGTCGGCCTCGGCATCGCCGCAGCCGGGCTGATCGTGGCGCAGGCGCTGCTCATCGCCGCGATCCTCACGCCGGTGGTGCGCGGCGACGGCGTGTCCGGTCCGGAGCTCGTGCGGTCCTTCGCGTGGCTGGCCTTCGTCGTCGCGGGGCGCGCCGCCGTCGCCTGGGCCCAGGAGCGGTACGCGCTGCGCGCGGCCGCCCGCACCATCGCCGAGCTGCGGCGCGCCGTGGTCGAGGCGTGGGCGCTGCGTGGCCCGAGGGCGAGCTGGCCGACGGCGGACGGCGGCGGTGGTGTCGCGGGCGGTCCGCCGGCGGACGGCGGCGCGACGGCGAACAGCCCCGCGGCGACGTCGGGCAGCGGGAGCGGGGCGAGCCCCGAGGCCGAGGTCGCGACCCTGGCGACGCGCGGCCTGGACGCGCTGGAGCCGTACCTCGTGCGGTACGTGCCGCAGCTCGTGCTGACGGCGCTGCTCACCCCCGCGCTCGTGTGCGTGGTGTTCGGCCTGGACTGGGTCTCCGCGGTCATCGCGATCGTGACACTGCCGCTCGTGCCAGTGTTCATGGTGCTCGTCGGGCGGCTGACGGCGGGCACCTCCGAACGCCGGCTCGCCACCGTGGAACGGCTCGGCGCCCAGGTGCTCGACCTGGTCGCCGGGCTCCCGACCCTGCGCGCCTTCGGCCGGTCGTTCGGGCCGGGCGAACGGGTGCGCGCGCTGGGCGACGCCTCGCGCAAGGCCACGATGGGCACGCTGCGGATCGCGTTCCTGTCCTCGATGGTGCTGGAGCTGCTCACCACGCTGTCCGTCGCGATCATCGCCGTGGGTGTCGGGCTGCGGCTCGTCGAGGGCGCGATGCTGCTGGAGCCGGCGTTGGCCGTGCTGGTGCTGGCGCCGGAGATCTACCTGCCGCTGCGGCGGGTGGGGGCCGAGTTCCACGCTTCCGTGGACGGGGTCGCCGCCGTGGATCGGGCGTTCGCGCTTCTTTCGGGTTCTGGTTCCGGCTCTGGTTCCGTCCGGTCGGAGGGCGGCTCGCCTTCCGGGGTGCGTGGCGGAGGTGTGCGGGGCGTGGTGCTGGAGGGGGTTTCCGTGCGGGCTGCCGGGCGGGGGGTTGTCGCTCCTGCCGGGTTGTCGGCGCGGATACCGGTCGGGAACGGCGGGTTGGTCGTCGCGTTGCGGGGGCCGAGCGGGGCCGGGAAGTCGACCGCGGTGCTGACCATTCTCGGGCTGCTCTCGCCGGACGCCGGGCGGGTTGGGCTGGTCACCGGCGACGGCGCGTTCCTCGACCTGGCCGACGCCACCGCCGACGAGCTCGCGGGCTGGTGGGGCGGGCTCACCTGGGTTCCGCAGCGGCCCACGCTCCCGCCGGGGCGGCTGCGCGACGTCGTCCTGGAGGGTGCCTCGGGGCTCGGCGGTGTCGCGGGCGCGGACGACGGGGACGGCGAGCGGGCGCTTGCCGGGGCTGCGCGGCTGACCGGGCTGGACGCCGTCGTCGGCGCGCTGCCCGACGGGTGGGACACCCGCGTCGGGCTCGGCGGGGTAGGGCTGTCCGTCGGACAGCGCCAGCGCGTCGCGCTCACGTCCGCCCTGCTCGACGACGCGGCCGCCCGGCCGCTGGTGATCCTCGACGAGCCGACCGCGCACCTCGACGCGCGCGGCGAGCAGGCCGTGCTCGACACCGTCCGCGCCTGGCGCGACGCCGGCCGGACCGTTGTTGTCGTCGCGCACCGGGCGTCGCTGCTCGCCCTCGCGGACCAGGTGATCGACGTCCGCTCGGCGGCGGACCCGACGGACGCGACCGACCAGGCAGACTCGCCGGGCTCGTCGGGCGCCGCGGACCTGACAGAGCCGGCCACACCTACGGGCGGGGCGCCCGGCTCCGCGGACGGGCCGGCGTCCGACCTCGCGATCGACCGGGGGACCCGATGACCGACCAGCTGACCCGCGAGCCGGCCCGTCCGGCCTCCCCCGCGCCCGGACCGGGCCGCGATCCGCTGCGGCGCATCCTGCCGCTGCTGGAGGTCCGGCCCGGCAAGGTCGCCGCCGCGATCGCGCTGGGCGTGCTGGCGCTGGCCTGCGCGATCGGGCTCGCCGCCGTCGCCGCCTGGCTGGTCGCCCGCGCGTCGCAGATGCCGCCGGTGCTCACGCTCTCCGTCGCGGTCGTGTCGGTGCGGGCCTTCGGCATCGGGCGCGGCGTGCTGCGCTACTGCGAGCGCCTCGCCTCGCACGACGTCGCCCTGCGGGGCATGGCCGCCCTGCGCGCCAACCTGTACGAGCGGCTCGCCGCGGACGACCGGCCGGTCACCGTGCGGCGCGGCGAGCTCCTGGCGCGGATCGGGCAGGACGTCGACGACGTCGGCGACGTCGTGGTGCGCGCCGTCGTGCCCGCCGGCGTCGCGGCGGTGACGTCGCTGGGTTCCGTGATCCTGCTGGGCGTGCTGCTGCCGGCCGCGGGCGTGGCGCTGGCGTTCTGCCTGGTACTGGCGGGTGTCGTGACACCGTGGCTCGCCGCGCGCGCCGCGGCCCGGACCGAGGCGCGGGGCGCGGCCGCCCGCGGCGAGGTGACGGCGCTGACCCTGGAGCTCCTGGAGGAGTCGGCGCCGCTGCGGGTCGCGGGGCGGTTCGACGCGCGGCTGGCCGACCTGGACGCCGCGGACGCGCGGCTGTCCGCCGTGGCCGACGACGGCGCCCGCACCTCCGGACGCGCCGCCGCGCTGGGGGCGCTGGCCCAGGGCCTCGCGGTGCTCGCGTCGCTGGCGTTCGGTGTCCCGGCGGCGCTGGCGGGCACGCTGTCGCCCGAGGCGCTGACGGTGATCGTGCTGACGCCGCTCGCCGTGTTCGAGGCGACCTCGGGCCTGCCCGCCGCGGCGGTCCAGCTGCACCGGTCGCGCGAGGCGGCGCGGCGGCTGCTGGCGCTGCTCCCGGAGCCCTCCCCCGTGTCAGACGTGCAGGTCACCCGGGTGACCTCGGCGTCTGACGCGGAGCGGGCCGAGGACGGCGCGGACGGCGCAGGTCGTGAGAGCGACGGCGGCGCGCTGCTCGTGCTGGACGAAGTCGCCGCCGGCTGGCCCGGCGCGGACGGACGGCCGGTCGTCGCGGTCGAGTGGGTATCCCTCACGCTGGCGCCGGGCTCGGTCGTGGCGCTGGCGGGGCCGTCCGGCGTGGGCAAGACGACGCTGCTGATGACGGCGGCGGGACTGATCCCGCCCGTGAGCGGGGCGGTCGGCGGAAGGTCGGCAGCTCCTCAGGCGATCAGCAGCTCGGACCGCCGAACACCAGACGGGCTACCGATCGCGCGGGCCGGGGACACGGGTGGCGGGACGCTGTTCGTCGCCGAGGACGGGCACGTGTTCGACACGACCGTGCTGGAGAACCTGCGGGTCGCGCGTGGCGACGTCACGCCGGACGAGGCGCGCGCCGCGCTGGACGCCGTCGGGCTGGGCGACTGGCTCGCCGCGCTCCCGGCGGGTCTGGACACCGTGGTGGGTACGGACGCGGCGGCGGTCTCGGGCGGCGAGCGTCGTCGGCTGCTGGTGGCGCGTGCGCTCCTGGCGCCGGCGCGGGTGCTGCTCGTGGACGAGCCCGCCGAGCACCTCGACGGGACGACCGCCGACGCGCTCGTGGACGCCGTCGCGGCCCACGCCCGCGCGACCGGCCGGGCGGTGCTGCTGGCGACGCACCGGCTGACGCCGCTGGCCGTGGCGGACGAGGTGCTGCTCCTGGCGGACGGGACGGCCGGCGGACCGGCGGAGGGAGCGGCGGACGAACCAGCGGCCGGGTCGGCCGGCCCCGGCTCCCCCGCGACCGTCGCGGCCCGCGGGCGGCACGCCGACCTGCTCGCGGGGGACGCGACCTACGCCTGGTCGGCGGCCCAGGAGGCCTGACGGGCGGCATCGACCATGCACCTGCTGCCACGCCGGGCCCGCATCTGGCAGCAGCTGCATGGTCGAGCGACGTCGGCTCGGCCGACGCGGGCCGGCCGACGCGCTGCCGGCTCAGCCGGCGGGCAGGCGGACCGTGGCGCGGAGGCCGCCGCCGGCCCGGGGTTCGAGGGCGAGGGTCCCGTCGTGCGCCTCGGTGATGCTCCGGACGATGGCCAGGCCCAGGCCGACGCCCACGTGGTCGCCGCCGGACCGTCTGGCGCGCGCCCGCTCGGTGCCGCGCTGGAACGGCTCGGCGAGCGTGGCCACGAGGCCCGCGGTGAGCCGCTCGCCCGTGTTCTCGACCGTGAGCGTCGGCCCGCCGGGCCCCGTGGCGGTACGGACCAGCACCGTCCCGGGCTCGGCGGCGCCGTCCGGCAGGTTGTGCACGATCGCGTTGTGCACCAGGTTCGTCGTCAGCTGTAGCAGGAGGGTCGGCGACCCGGTCGTGGGCGCGACGTCGCCCGAGGTCTCGATCGTGACGCCGCGGCGGCCGGCCAGCGGCAGGAGCGTCTCGGTGGCCTCCTCGGCCAGGAGGGACAGGTCGATGCGTTCCGGGGTGAAGGACCGCTGGTCGGCGCGGCTCAGCACGAGCAGGGCCTCGGTGAGGTCGATCGCCCGGGAGTTGACGGCGTGCAGCCGCTCGACGAGGTTGCCGGTGTCGCCGTCCGGGTCCCGGCGGGCCACGTCGAGGAACGTCTGGGTGATGGCCAGCGGGGTGCGCAGCTCGTGGGAGGCGTTGGCGGCGAACCGGCGCTGCTCCGCGACCTGCGACTCGAGCCGGGCGAGCATGGCGTCGAAGGAGTCGGCGAGCTCGCGGAACTCGTCCCGGCGGCCCGGCAGGTGGATCCGGTGCGCGAGCGACCCGCCCGCGGCCCGCCGCGTGGCGTCGGTGATCTGCGCCAGCGGGGCGAGCATGCGGCCCGCGAGGAACCACCCGCCCACCAGGCCGAACAACAGCAGGAACGCCATCACCACGAGGGCCGCCGGGACGAACACCCGCGGCCCCCAGCCGCCGATGAAGACCTGGGGGTTGGTGAGCTCGCGCAGGGAGTCGATCCCCGCCGAGGGCGAGAACCGCAGCAGGAACGCCCACGCGACGCCGAGCACGAGGGTGCCCGCCAGCATGAGGAACCCCGTGTAGCTCAGGGTGAGCTTGAGGCGGACGCTCATTCCGGGCGCCCTAGCCATGGTCGGCGTCCTCGACACGGTCGGCGTCCGCGCCATGGTCGGCGCCCTCGGCGACGTCGATGCGGTAGCCCACCCCGGCCACCGTGGCGATCACCCACGGCTCGCCGAGCCGCTTGCGCAGCGCCGAGACGGTGATGCGCACGGCGTTGGTGAAGGGGTCGGCGTTCTCGTCCCACGCCCGTTCCAGCAGCTCCTCGGCGCTGACGACGCCGCCCTCCGCGCCGACGAGAACCTCCAGCACGGCGAACTGCTTGCGCGTGAGCGGCACGTAGCGGCCGTCGCGGTAGACCTCGCGGCGGAACGGGTCCAGCCGCAGCCCCGCGATCTCCCGCACGGGCGGGCGGTGGTGGGCCCGACGGCGGTCGAGCGCCCGGAGCCGGAGCACGAGCTCGCGCAGCTCGAAGGGCTTGGTGAGGTAGTCGTCGGCGCCGAGCTCGAACCCGGAGGCCTTGTCGTCGAGCCGGTCGGCGGCGGTGAGCATGAGGATCGGCATGCCGCTGCCGGACGCGACCACGCGCCGGGCGATCTCGTCCCCCGAGGGCCCGGGGATGTCGCGGTCGAGCACCGCGATGTCGTACCCGTTGACGCTCAGCAGCTCCAGCGCGGTGTGGCCGTCGCCCGCGACGTCGGCGGCGATCGCCTCCAGGCGCAGGCCCGCGCGGATGCCCTCCGCCATCTCGGGCTCGTCCTCGACGATCAGCACACGCATGCCCTGATGCTACGGACCGCGGGTATATCGGGGGCATATGGAAATTCGCATACGCGGCGGCAACCGCGTGCCCACTTGGCTGGCGCCATGTCCTCCAGCAGACGAGCACCGGCGACGGCGGCCGACCGGCCGGCCACCACGCAGCCCACCGCCGGGCCCACCACAGAACCCGCCACGGCGCCCGCGACCGACCGGCCTCTCGCCGCCGCTGCGCGCGGCCTGACCAAGACCTACGGCCGCGGCGAGGCCCAGGTGCACGCCCTGCGCGGCGTCGACCTCGACGTCCCGCGCGGGCGGTTCACCGCGATCATGGGCCCGAGCGGATCGGGCAAGTCCACGCTCATGCACTGCCTCGCCGGGCTGGACCGCCCCAGCGGCGGCACCGTCGCGGTGGGCGGCACAGACCTCGGGTCGCTCGGCGACGACGCCCTGACGATCTTCCGCCGCGAGCACATCGGCTTCGTGTTCCAGTCGTTCAACCTGTTGCCGATGCTCACCGCGCGCCAGAACATCCTGCTCCCCCTGGAGCTGGCCCACCCGAAGATCGACGACGCCGCCCGCGAGCGCGCCGACGAGCTCGCGGACAGCCTCGGTGTCGCCGATCGGCTCGACCACCGGCCCGCCGAGCTGTCGGGCGGCCAGCAGCAGCGGGTCGCGATCGCCCGGGCCCTGGTCACCCGGCCGAGTCTGCTGTTCGCCGACGAGCCCACCGGCAACCTGGACAGCACCACGTCGGCGGAGGTGCTGGACCACCTGCGGCGGTCGGCGCGCGAGCTCGGGCAGACCGTCGTGATGGTTACCCACGAGCCGGACGCCGCGGCGTACGCCGACGACGTGGTCACGGTGCAGGACGGGCTGATCGCCTGATGCGCACCGTCCTCCTGCAGTCGCTGCGCCGCCACCTGCGCCGGTACGTCGCGGCCGCGGTCGCCGTGGTGGTCGCGGTGGCCTTCGTCGTGGCGGTCGGCGTGCTCACGGCCGGTGTGCAGACCGGGATCACGGCCGGCGCCGGGGCGCAGTTCGCGGGCGCCGACCACGTGGTCCGGGACCTGGGCACCCAGAACGCGATCACCTACGCCGCGCAGCACGGCGACGACGTCGCCGTCCTCGGCTCGGCCACCCTGCCGCTGCGGGCCGGCGCCGAGCAGGCCCCCGGCAAGTTCGTCGCGAACATCGCCGCCGCGCCGCGGCTGCGCTGGCAGACGCTCGACTCGGGCCGCTTCCCGGAACGCACCGGCGAGGCCGTGGTCGACGTGTGGACCGCCCAGGACATGGAGATCTCCGTGGGCGACGAGATCACGCTCGGCGCCGGGTCGACCGCCGCCGACCTCAAGGTCGTGGGCATCGTGGCGGCGTCCGCGAACCTGGGCCAGGCCGCGGTCTACGTCACCTTCGAGCAGCTGCTGAACTGGCGCGACGACGAGACCCTCCTGCTGGACCGGGCGGTCGTCATCGGGGACACCGGCCCGCTGCCGGACGGCGCGACGGCGGTCACGCCCGAGGAGCACGTCGCCGAGAGCATGGCCCAGCACACCAACAACGTGAACACGCTGTCGCTGCTCCTGCTGGTCTTCGCCGGCATCGCGATCCTCGTCTCGGTGCTGGTCATCACGAACACGTTCTCGATCCTGTTCGCCCAGCGGGTGCGCGACTTCGCGCTGCTGCGCTGCGTCGGCGCCACGCGCCGCCAGGTGATGGGGTCCGTGCGCCGGGAGGCAGCCGTCGTCGGGGTGCTCGCCTCGCTGGTCGGCGTGGCGGCCGGCGCCGGCCTCGGCTACGGCCTGATCGCCCTGGTCGACGCGCTCACGCGGCAGAGCCCGCTGACCGCTCCCGCGCAGCTGCCGGGCTGGTGGCTGCTCGGCGGGTTCGCGGTCGGGCTGGTGGTGACAGCGGTCGCGTCCTGGCTGCCGACCCGCCGCGTCGTGCGGATCAGCCCGCTGGCGGCGCTGCGTCCCGACGGCGCCGTGGACGTGCGGTCGGGCGCGGGCCGCACCCGGATGGCGCTCGGGGCGGCGTTCCTGGCCGGCGGCGTCGCGCTGCTCGCGGTGGCGGCCGTCCAGGACAGCACGGTCAGCATGGTGGCCGGCGGCGGCATGCTGTTCGCGGGCGTGCTCCTCCTCGGGCCCCTGCTGGTCCCGCGGGTGGTGCGGGTCGTCGGGGCGCTGCTCGGCCCCGGGGGGCGGCTCGCGACGGAGAACGCCGTGCGCAACCCGCGCCGGACCGCCGCCACCGCCGCGTCCCTGCTGGTCGGCGTCACCCTGACGACGGCAGTGCTCACCGGGCTGGCCACCACGCGCGCCTCGGTGGACGCGAACCACGGCACCGCGCACCCGCTCGATGTCGCGCTCACGTCGTGGACCGGGCCGCTGGACGCCGACGTGCTGGACCAGGTGCGGGCCACGCCCGGCGTGGGCGAGGCGATCGCCGTCGACGGCGTGCTGGTGGACCTGACCGGGGATGACGCAGCCGGGGGCGACACGGCGGGAGGCGAGGCAGCCGGGGGCGACACAGCCGGGGGCGACGTGACCGGGGCCGACCGGCCGCTCCTGCTGCTCGGCGCGCCGGACGCGAGTGCGGTCGCCCGGGACGGCGGGGCGTTCGCCCGGGTCGAGCCGGGCACGGTCGCGCTGGACGCGGACGTGTACGGAGACGACCCGGCGCAGCGGCTCGGCGACGGGACCGCCGGCACGGTGACGGCGAGCACCACCGGGGACGGCGGGCACGACGTCGCCGCCTCGCCCGTGGACCTGCGGGTCACCACGGGTTCGGGCTGGGGCGGGGCCGGCATCGTCGCACCGGAGACGCTGACCTCCCTGGGCTCGCCGCAGACGTACGCGGTGTGGGTCCGCGCCTCGGCCGACGCCGACCCGGTCGCGCTCCTCGCCGACCTGGACACGCTGGCCGACGCGGCCGGCGTCGACGTCGACAACGGGCTCCGCGCCGAGGTGGCCGACAACCAGATGCTGGGGACCATCACGGCCGCGACGCTCGGGCTGCTGGGCATCTCCGTGGTGATCGCGCTGATCGGGATCGCGAACACGCTCGGGCTGTCCGTGCTGGAGCGGGTCCGCGAGCACGCGATGCTGCGCGCGCTCGGCCTCACCCGCCGGCAGCTGCGGCGCATGCTGGCGGCCGAGGCCGTGCTGCTGTCCATGACCGCGACCCTGCTCGGCACGGTGCTCGGCGTGGGGTTCGCCTGGGTGGGCTACGAGACGTTCGTGCAGACGGCGCTCGACGCCGCGACCTGGCGCGTCCCGTGGGCCGAGCTCGCCGCCGTCGTGCCGGTGGGCGCCCTGGCGGGCCTGCTGGCCGCCGTCCTCCCGGCCCGCCGGGCGTCCGCCGTCACCCCGACGACGGCCCTGACCCTCGACTGAGGACCTGCGCCTGCTGACCTCGGTTCAGCAGGCCGCAGACGACCATGAACCTCGGAGTTCCGGTCGCCCACGGCCTGCTGAACCAAGGTCAGCCGGCGTTGACCACAGCGGTTGCTGCCAGCAGAGGCGCCGACCTGGCAGCAGGTGCTGTGGTCAACACCGAGGGTCTGCCGATGGGTCGGGCGGGGGTCAGCGGGCCGGGGACTCCAGGACCGCCATCGCCGCCGCGCGGCCCGGGATGCCGCTCACGCCGCCGCCGCGGCGGGCTCCGGCGCCGGCGAGCAGCACCCGCGGGTGCGCGGTCGCCACGCCCCAGCGCTCGGCGGCGCCGCCGACGCCGACGCCGACGTCGGCTCCGACGCCCAGCCCGGTCGCGGCCCCGGCGTCCGCAGGCCCGGCCCCGCCCGATCCGGCCACGCCCGACCCGGTCCCGCCCGACCCGGCCGCGCCCGCCCCCGCCGACGACGACCCAGCGCCTGACTCGGCACCCGACCGTTCCTCCGCGAAGGGCCAGCTCAGGTCGCGGTGGAAGATGTGCCCGCCCGGCAGCCCCACGTCGCCCTCCAGGTCCACGGGGGTGCGCACCTCCAGGCAGGGGGCGCCGTCGGCGTCGAGCGCGAGCACGTCCTCGATGGGCTCGGCCAGCACCGTGTTCAGGGACGCGAGGGTGGCCGCCAGGGCCCGCTGGCGGGCGCCGTCGGGGTCCGCGCGGAAGAGCCGGGCCGGCATGTGCAGCCCGAACAGCGTGATGGTCTGCGCCTCGGTCGCGGCGAGCTCCGGGCCGAGGATCGTCCGGTCGGACAGCGTGTGGCAGTAGATCTCGCTCGGCGGCAGGTCGGGGATGCGTCCGGCGGCCGCCTGCGCGTAGGCGTCCTGGAGCTGGGTGAGCGACTCGTTGACGTGCAGCGTTCCACTGAACGCCGCCACGGGGTCGACGTCGTCGCGCAGCCTGGGCAGCCGGCGCAGCAGCATGTTCACCTTGAGCTGGGCGCCCTCGGGCCCCGGTCCGGCAGCCCCGGCCGACCCCGGCTCCGCGGAGGACGAACCGGAGGACGACCCGGAGGCCGCACCGGAGGCCGCACCCCGCCCGGCCGCGGCGAGCAGCCGCTCCAGCTCGGCCGGCGCGCACCCGGCCAGCACGTGCCCGGCGGTCACGCCCCGGGTGCGCCCGTCGGCGTCGGTCCAGGCCACGTCGGCCCCCACGGCCCCGGGGTCGACGGCGGTGACGGTCGCCGAGGTGACGATCGTGGCGCCGGCCGCCACCGCGGCGTCGCGCAGGGCGCCGGAGACGGCGCCCATGCCGCCCACCGGCACGTCCCAGTCGCCGGTACCGTTGCCGATCACGTGGTAGAGGAAGCAGCGGTTCTGCCGCAGGGACGGCTCGTCGACGTCGGCGAACGTGCCGATCAGGCCGTCGGTGGCGGCGACGCCCCGCACGACGTCGTCGGCGAAGGTGCGGCGCAGCACCTCACCGAGGGGCTCCTCGAAGAGGGCGCGCCAGGCCTCCTCGCCCACACCGTCGGCGACGAGGTGCCGCACCGCGGAGCGCGGGAGCAGGGGCTCGGTGAGCGTCGGGGCGAGGCGGCGGGCCACCTCGGCGGTCATCGCGTAGAACCGGCCCCAGGCCTCGAAGTCGGCGTCGGATCCGGTCAGGCGCCGGAACGAGGCGCGGGTGGCGGCGTCGTCCTGGGTATCGACCAGCAGGCCGCCGTCGGCCACGGGGGTGTAGGAAGAGAAGCGGCGGCGGATGAGGCGGACCGGGAGACCGAGCTCGTCGACGATCCGGCGCGGGAGGAGCGAGACGAGGTAGGAGTAGCGCGACAGGCGGGCGTCGACGCCCGCGAACGGGCGGGCCGAGACGGCGGCGCCGCCCACGTGGTCGGCGCGCTCCAGGACGAGGACCGAGCGCCCGCCGCGGGCCGCGTAGGCCGCCGCGGTGAGGCCGTTGTGACCGCCGCCGACGACGACGACGTCGTACCGCGCGCGCAGGGGGTCGAGCAGGGAATCGGGCATGCACGCCATGGTGACACGCGGCACTCATTGCCAGGAACGTTCCATCACAAGACGGTATGTGACCTAATCGTGACATTTACGCAACGGACGAGTACGGTCGATCTCGCCGCTCCAGCAACGGGGAGGTCCAGGCCCGGACGCCGAATCCTGTCACCGGTCCTGAGCAGCCAGAACGTGACAGGGGCGGGGGAACCAGGTAAGCCGGGCACGCGAGTGTCCTCGGGGTGAAGCCTCCTTGTGAGGCCGGGTGATCGCTCTCCCCATCCGAACCCGACAGCTCACCTCGTAGGCGTCCGAGGAGATCACTGGTGACCGTACTCACCGACCGCACCCATGACTGGGCGGACGACCAGGCAAACCGACCCAGCAACCGGGGGCGGCACCGCGCCGAGGGCCCCGCTCTCACCCCCTTCACCGCTCTGACCCAGACAGCAGCCGAGAATGCCGCCCGTACCGGCGCCATCGCGGTCGTCACGTCCGGCATGCTCGCGTCGGTCTTCACCCAGACCGCCCACACCGCGCCTGCCGAGTCCCACACCCAGACCACGCTCGCGAACAAGACGTTCGACACCAAGACCCGCGCGGGCCTGGCCGAGAACCTCGTGACCAAGGTCGAGGTCGCCCACGACGCCGACTTCCAGTCCGAGAAGGGTCGCGTCACCGTGACCCCGTACGCCGAGACGGACGCCGGCATCGCCGAGGCCAAGGCGAAGGCGGAGGCCGAGGCGCGCGCCAAGGCAGAGGCGGAAGCCAAGGCGAAGGCCGAGGCGGAGGCGAAGGCCGCCGCCGAGGCTGCGGCGGCAGCAGCCGCCGAGGCCGAGGCCGCCGCGGCGGCAGCGTCCGAGTCCTCCGCGGACCTCGGCCAGCAGGCCGTCAACCTCGCCCTCGAGTACGTGGGCGTGCCCTACGTGTGGGGCGGAGCCTCCCCCAGCGGCTTCGACTGCTCCGGGCTCATCCAGTACGTCTACGCCCAGCTCGGGGTCAGCCTCCCGCACAGCTCGGCCTCGATGTCGACCGTCGGCTACCAGGTCTCCGCCGCGGAGGCCCAGCCGGGCGACATCGTCTGGACGTCCGGCCATGTCTCGCTCTACGCGGGCAACGGCATGGTCGTCGAGGCCCAGCAGGAGGGCGTCCCCGTGCACTACACGGAGATGTGGCAGACCAACCCGGTCTTCATCCGGGTGACGGGCTGACGCCTCCCGGCACATCACGCAGCACCCGCACGACTCGCAAGAACCCCCGGCGCAGAGCGCCCGCCCGGCCGTCCCGAGGTTCCCCTCGGGCAAGCCGGACGGGCGCTCTGCTTCGTGCCCCGGTCGGGTAACGTCCCCGGCGTGAAGATCCTCGTACCGGACGTGCCCTTCGACCTCGACTTCCCGTCCCTGCTGCCCGACGGCGGAGCCTCCTTCGCGCCCGGCGGCACCGACACCGTCGCCACCTACGCGATGAACGAGCCGATCCCCGCCGAGCACACCGACGCCGAGCTGCTCGTCACCTGGTCCAGCCCGCCCAAGATCGTGGCCGACGCCGCCGAGCGGCTGACCGGCCTGCGCTGGGTGCAGACCCTGTCGGCGGGGCCGGACGTCGCGCTGCGCTCCGGGTTCGCGCCCGACGTCGTCATCTCGTCGGGGCAGTCGCTGCACGACGACACCGTCACCGAGCACGCGCTGGCCCTGATCCTGGCGTCGGTCCGCCGGATCGACGTGTCCCTGGCCGCGCAGCGGGAGCACCGCTGGGCCAAGGAGATCGCGTTCGCCCAGGCCGACGGCGTCACCGGCCGCGAGTACTCGCTCGACGGCGCGCGCGTGACGATCTGGGGCTTCGGGTCGATCGCCCTGCGGCTGGCCCCGCTGCTCACCGCGCTCGGCGCGCAGGTCACGGGCGTCGCCTCGCGGGCGGGCGAGCGCTCCGGCTACCCCGTGGTCGACGCCAGCGGCCTCGACGCGCTGCTGGCCGAGACCGACCTGCTCGTCTCGCTGCTGCCCGCCGTGCCCGCGACGCGGCACATCCTGGACGCCCGGCTGCTGGGCCTGCTGCCGCCGACCGCGCGGTTCGTGAACGTCGGCCGCGGCGCGACCGTGGACGAGGCCGCCCTGGAGGACGCCCTGCGCTCCGGACGGCTCGCCGGTGCCGCGCTCGACGTCATGGAGACCGAGCCGCTGCCCACGGACTCGCCGCTGTGGGACGTGCCGAACCTGATCCTCACGCCGCACGTCGCGGGCGGCCGTCCGCGCGGCGCGGCCCGCTTCCTGGCCGACCAGCTCACGGCCTGGCGCACGGGCACCCCGCTCCGCAACGTGACCCCCCGCTAGCCAACCCGCCCCGCCCCCGCCCCTCACCCTCGCCCTCGTTGAGTGCTGGCTATTTGTTGTTCCAGGCGCTCGGAAGCAACAAATACCCAGCACTCAACGGGTGGGGCGGGGGTCAGAGGCCGCGCGGTTTGGGCTCGCAGACCGGGCAGCTGAACGACGACCGGTTCATGAACGCGTCGCGGCGCACCAGCGCACCGCAGCGGCGGCACTCCTCGTTCTCCCGGCCGTACACGGCGAGCGACCGGTCGAAGTACCCCGACTCGCCGTTCACGTTGACGTACAGCTCGTCGAAGCTCGTGCCGCCCTGCGCCAGCGCCTCGCGCATCACCTCGGCCGCCGAGTCCAGCACGCGGCGCACGTCGGCGGCCTTCAGCTTGTCGGTCGCCCGGGCCCAGTGCACCTGCGCCCGCCACAGCGCCTCGTCGGCGTAGATGTTGCCCACGCCGGAGACCACGGTCTGGTCCAGCAGGGCGCGCTTGACCTGTGTCCGACGACGGCGGACGCGGCTCACCAGAGCGTCCAGGTCCAGGTTCGGGTCGAGCAGGTCGCGCGCGATGTGCGCCACCGGCTCGGGCAGCACCGGCAGGTCGGAACCGTGTCCGGCGGGGACGCTCGCGTCCGTGCCGTCAGGCACGAGGTCCTGGACGCTCAGGTGCCCGAACGTGCGCTGGTCCACGAAGTCGAGGTACAGCGCGCCGGAGGGGGCGCCGTCCAGGTGCAGGCGGACCCGCAGGTGGGGGTGCTGCCAGTCGTCGGCCGGGTCGGCCGCGCCGGTCGGGGTGCGGGCTGGTTCCTCGTCCGGGACGGCGGCCGGGGCGGTGCCGGGGGCGGCGCTGGGCACTGCGACCGGGGCGGCGCTCGGCGCGGCGCCGCGCACGAGGAGCTGCCCCGACATCCCGAGGTGCGCCAGCAGCGCGGCCGCGGGGCGGGGCTCGGCGGAGGCCGCAGCCTCGGCGGGGTCGGCCGCCGGAGCGGAGTTCGCCGACGGCGCCGCGTCGGGCGTCGGCGTCGGCGTCAGCGCCTGGGCCTCGGCCTGCGCCGTCGACGGGACCGCAGGCTCCGTCAGCGGCAGCCAGAGGAACTTGCCGCGGCGCACCGCGGCCGCCAGGCGCCGTCCGGTGAGCTGGTCGCGGAAGGAGTCCGGGCCGCCGTCGTGCCTGCGGACGCTGTACTCGCGGAAGACCTCGACCTCGCGCACCACGGCGCCCACGACGAGCCGGTCGAGACCGTCCCGGACGGTCTCGACCTCGGGGAGCTCAGGCACCGGCGGCCGGCGCCTTGCTCGCGTCAGACGTGCCGGCGTCGGACGTGCCCGCGTCAGGCTTGCCCACGTCAGACTTGCCCGCAGACGCCTTGTGCGCGGCCGACGCGTCGGCGCCGTCGGCCTTGTCGGGCAGCGGGAACCTCTCCAGCAGGGCCCGGTAGGTCTCCTCCGCGGCGCCCTGCTCGGCGTGCTTCTTCGCGGTGCCGGAACCCGACCCGTAGGTGACGCCGTCGATCACGACGGTCGAGTGGAAGACGCGCGCGTGCTCGGGCCCCTCGAACGTGGCGATGTAGTCGGGGGCGCCCAGGCCGCGCTCGGCGGACGCCTCCTGCAGGGAGGTCTTCCAGTCCAGGCCCGCGCCCAGCCCGGCGGCGACGTCGAGCGTCGGGTCCACCAGCCGGTGCACCAGCTTGCGCGAGGTCTCCAGGCCGTGCGACAGGTACGTGGCGCCGATCAGCGCCTCGACCGTGTCGGACAGGATCGAGTCCTTCTCGAAGCCGCGCGTGCGGATCTCACCCTTGCCGAGCAGCACGTACTTGCCCAGGCCGAGGGTGCGCGCGATCGCGGCGAGCGCACGCTGCGACACCGTGGCCGCGCGCATGCGCGCCAGGTCGCCCTCCGACTGGTCCGGGTGGCGCCGGTACAGCGCCTCGGTGACCACGAGCCCCAGCACCGTGTCGCCCAGGAACTCCAGGCGTTCGTTGGTGGGGATGCCCCCGGCCTCGTGCGCGAACGACCGGTGGGTCAGTGCCAGCACAAGAAGCTTGGGGTCCAGATGGACCTCCGCCGAGACCATGATCAAGACCACCCCGCCGGGCCGCGGCTCCCGCCCGGCCCGGGTGACTTCACCGGTTTCTTCGTCTCGAACCTCATCAATGTGCATCGGTGGGAACATGCCATCGGCGTACC